>JAUXGC010000002.1 GCA_030622375.1 Sulfurovum sp. | reverse complement strand
GATGGATACATACAGGACGACATCTTACATCAAATATCTATACACACCTTATGGTGATTTTAATTATTCTGGCTACACTCATGAGAGGTTTAATTCCATTTTTTGAAGCTTATACAAGTGAACTTTATCTTTGGTCAGCTATTATCTGGACTCTTCCATTTATCTTGTATATAAAAGTATTTTTTGGGTTTTTGATAGCTCCTAGAGCCGATGGGATTAAGGGATAAGTATCTTAAGGATACTCCTCAATTTCTGGTGCTTGAATGATTCCTAAATTCTGAGACAAGCAAGTACCGTAAAAGTCGTATGCTTAGTCCCAGTTTATATGTTCAAATTAATCTAAGTTAAAATTACTATTTTCAGATCTACGTTTAAGACGCATTTTCTGTTTTGCCAACTCTCTCATATCAACATCACTATCACTCTCATCAACAATCTCAACTCCCAAGATAGTTTCAACACAATCTTCGAGAGTAACAATACCTTCTGTCTGATCATAGCTATCAAGCACTAAAAACATATGCTCTTTTTTCTTAATAAACAGATCGAGTGCCATAGACACCGGTATATTTTCATTTATTTTAAAAATATCTTTTTGGATACTTTTAAGTTTTACCGTATCATCCTTAAGTGCTTGTTGAAATATTTTTTTAGTAAGAACTATGCCTGTAATCTCTTCTATGTTTTCATTGAAAACAGGCACTCTTGAAAATTTAAAAATAGCTTTTTCACTCTCAATAATATCTTTAATACTACGGTTTCCATCTAACGCAAACATAACTGTTCTAGGTGTAAGTATCTCTTGGATTTTTATCTTATCAAGAAGTAAAATATTTTCAATAACATCAGACTCTTTCTCATCAAGAACTCCTTCGTCTTCACTCATTAGAGTACTCTCTATAAGCTCTGCCTTAGTTAAACTCAAGCCTTCATCGCCTCTACTTATCCTATTGGTCACAAATAGAGTCATTAGTATAATAGGATATGTAAGCCAAATAAAAAACTGTATGACATACGCTGCTGCTGGTGCTAAAGACTTCCAGTAAATAGCCCCTATAGTTTTAGGGATAATTTCAGAAAGAAATAAAATAGCAAATGTCAAAATAATAGAGACATAAAATACTGCACCAGCTCCATATATACTCTCTGCTTGAGCACCAACAGCTGCTGCACCCAAAGTATTTGCTATGGTGTTTAAAATCAAAATAGATGCAATAGATTTACTAATATTAGTCTTATGTGATTTAAGAAGTTTTCCTACAGATGGCTTCTCTTTTTCAAGTACTGAAACGTATGGCATATTGACCGAAAGTAATACTGATTCTAAAATAGAACAGATAAATGAGACAAATACAGCGGCTAGAAAATATAAAATTAATAAATCCATTTAAGTAAAAAATCCTTTAATAGCCTTTTAGGCTTTATAATAAAATAATAGTTGCAAGACCTAAAAAACTAAGGAAGCCTACTATATCAGTTACTGTTGTGAGTATAACTGTACTTCCTATAGCTGGATCAATGTCCATCTTTTTAAGTAACAATGGCACCATTGAGCCAAAAAATCCTGCACTCAATAAGTTGATAATCATCGAGAGCCCTATAACTATGCCAAGCATCCCTTTGTCAAACCATATTGAGGCTATAATACCCATGATTATAGCAAAAAATATACCATTTGCAAGAGAGAGAATTACCTCTTTTTTAATCGTACGATAAGCATCATGTTTTGCAATATCTCCAAGAGCTAACTGACGCACAACAACTGTCAGACTTTGTGTACCTGCATTTCCACCCATAGATGCTACTATGGGCATCAAAATAGCTAAAGCAACAAAACTTTGTAATGTTGTTGCAAACATTCCTATGACTAATGATGCTCCAATAGCTGTTATAAGATTGATGCCTAGCCAAATAGCACGTGCTTTCCCTGCTTTAAATATATCTTCATCATCCTCTGCATCATCATCTACTCCTGCAAGATGATACATTTGATCTGTAGCTTGTTCATTGATAATATCATAAATGTCATCTGAAGTAATGCGACCAAGAAGAATGCCTTGCTTATCTATAATAGGCATAGAATTCAAGTCATATTCTTGAAACTTTTGCACTATGTCATCAATGTCATCATAATCATTTCCTGCAACAGGCTTATATTTTTCTGGGTTTTCTTGTATGTTAGCATTAAGCGTTTTATCGAAGTCAAAAATAAGCAAATTATCTAATCCAACACCGTAGCGCAAATTATTCTTCTCGTCAGTTACAAAAAGATAATTTACATTTTCAAGTTCATCTTTTTTTCTAAGTTTTGCAAATTGTCTTATAACATCATTTACTGTATCTTTAAGATTTGCCGTATAGACTTCAATTTGCATATAAGCACCGGCTTCACTCTCTTCATACTGCTTAAGCTGTAAAATATCTGCTTGATCTTCCTTGTCCAACTCATTAAAGACATCTTCGGCCATTTGGCTATCAACTTCTTCAAGATCTTGAATAAAGTCAGTTTGATCATCTGATTCCAGCTCAGAAACAGATTTGGCAAGTTCTTGAATACTAAAGGATTCAATTACATCTTCAAAATATCTGTCTGGTAGTTCAAGTGCTACATCAGCAATAATATCTTGGGGGATGGCTTGTACTGCTTCATTAAAACTTTTTTCATCTAAATCTTTAAGAAGATTAGCTATCTCTGAAGGATGTAATTCATTATGTGGATGAGTATTTAAATATTTAGTTAGTTTATCCATCATATTTCCCTTTTGAGCATATAGTTATTTTATAGAATAATACTTGATTAAATAAGTAAACACATTTATAGCAAGAGGGAGAGACCTCTATTTAGCTACTGTGTTTTGAGCTATGCATCACACTTTTTAGTGATAATACAGAGTGGACAAAAGTTTAAAAGTCCTGCAATCAGGGGGATAACGCCTAAATAGAACCATTGGTTTCCTGTATAAACTCCTACACCTATCAATGAAAGTCCTAGAACTATTCTAATAGGTCTACATACTGTTCTTATTTTATTTACATCCAATACTATTTCCTTTAAATATTTTTGATACTATACACTATATATCTTAACAATGAGCATTAAAGTTGTGGACCTGCTGATGCATAATCAAATTCGCCACCATTATCATCATAGCGATGGAAGTTTTTTTGAAACATTAATGCAAGCTTCGCAAGCATTTTGTCGTATTCTGATTTGTCCGACCAAGTATTTTTTGGATTAAGAACCGTATTATCTTTTACCCCTTCAAGTTTTTTAGGAATAGCGAGGTTAAAAATATCAAGTGTCTCGAACTTTGCACTATTGATAGATCCATTTAAAATACCATTAATACATGCTCTAGTATCTTTAATACTCATACGTTTACCAATACCATAAGGACCACCTGTCCAACCAGTATTTACAAGATATACATTAACTCCATGCTTGTCTATCTTTTTGCCAAGTAGTTTAGCATACTCAGTAGGATGTAGTGGTAAAAATGCTTCTCCAAAACAAGCAGAGAATGTAGCTACTGGCTCAGTAATGCCTCTCTCTGTTCCTGCTACTTTAGCTGTATAGCCACTAAGGAAATAATACATCGCTTGCTCTTTACTTAGCTTACTTACTGGAGGCAGTACACCAAAAGCATCTGCCGTTAAAAAAATAATATTATTTGGATGGCCTGCCTGTAAATCTTTTTTATGGTTTTTTATATGCTCAATAGGATATGAGACTCTTGTATTTTCTGTTTTTGAACCATTTGAATAATCTATATTGCCTACCGCATCAGAAACTACATTTTCCAAAAGTGCATTTTTAACAATAGCGCCAAAAATCTCTGGTTCAGATTTTGGGTCTAAGTTAATCACTTTTGCATAACATCCGCCTTCAAAATTAAAGACACCATACTCATCCCATCCATGCTCATCATCTCCAATAAGTGCTCTGTTTGGATCTGTAGAAAGTGTTGTTTTTCCTGTGCCAGAAAGTCCAAAAAATAAACATACATCTTCGTCTTTACCAACATTTGCCGAACAGTGCATAGAAAGTTTACCTTCAAGAGGCAACCAGTAGTTCATCATAGAAAAAATACCTTTTTTCATCTCACCACCATACCATGTACCACCAATAATAGCCATATTGTCTTCTACATTAAACACTACATACACATCAGAGTTTAATCCATGTTTTTTATACTTTTGATTCGATGTTTTACATGCATTATAGACAGTAAAATCTGGTTTAAAACTCTCTAGTTCCTCCTCGTTTGGACGAATAAACATATTTTTAACAAAATGTGCCTGCCATGCTACTTCAGAAATAAATCTTACAGACCTTTTACTGGCATCACTTGCTCCAGCATAGACATCAGTGACATAAATATTTTTACCAGAAAGTTGCGTTAGAGTAATATCAAGAAGTTCATCATAAATCTTCTTATCTATCTTGGTATTTACACCACCCCAAGCAATATTTTTATTTGAAGGAGCTTGATTTACAAAATATTTATCTTTAGGACTACGCCCTGTAAAAATACCTGTATCACACATTGCTGTACCTGATGTAGATATTTTACACTCTCCATTATTTACTTCATGTGCTTGCAACTCATCATAACTTAAATTATAATATACATCACCTATATTCTTTAATCCTAGCTTATCAAGTCCATTGGGAGTTTTAGTACTCATGATAGTATCTCTTTCCTTTTTTTAGTTAAATATTGATAACAATACGCCTGCTGCTACGGCTGAACCGATTACTCCGGCTACATTTGGACCCATAGCGTGCATAAGCAAAATATTTCCTGGCTTCTCTTCAGAACCAACCTTACTTACAACTCTTGCTGACATTGGTACTGCGGAAACTCCAGCTGCACCTATAAGTGGATTAATAGGTTCTTTTGAAAACTTATTCATAATTTTTGCCATAATTACACCCATAGCTGTACCTGCCGAGAATGCAAGTAGCCCAATAATCATAATCCCCATAGTCTCCATAACAAGAAACTTATCTGCTGCCAGTTTTGAACCAACACCCAAACCAAGGAATATTGTTACAACATTGATTAATGAGTTTTGCATCGTGTCACTAAGTCTATCTACAACACCTGACTCTTTTGCAAAGTTACCAAATGTAAATGCACCAATAAGAGGTGTTGATTCTGGCAATATTAAAATAGATAACATCAAAACAACTATAGGGAAAATAAGTTTTTCTAGTCTATGTACTTTTCTGCTAGTTTTCATTACTATTTGACGTTCTGCTTTTGTTGTTAAAAGTCTCATGATAGGAGGCTGTATTACAGGCACAAGTGCCATATATGAGTAAGCAGCAACAGCGATAGCGCCCAACATATCGGGAGCTAGTCTATTTGCAATAAAAATAGAGGTTGGGCCATCTGCACCACCAATAATACTAATGGCAGAAGCATCTTGTAAACTAAACCCTATAGCAACTGCTCCAATAAGTGAGCCAAAAATACCAAATTGTGCTGCACCGCCAAGCATAGCAGTTTTTGGATTTGCCAAGAGTGGACCAAAGTCAGTCATGGCACCAACACCCATAAAAATCAGGAGCGGGAAAAATTCATTAGCTATACCCATATTATAGATAATCCCTAACATGCCATGTTCCCCACCTATTCCTGCTAATGGAATATTGGCAAGTAGTCCACCAAATGCGATAGGAATCAACAGTAGTGGTTCAAAGTTTTTTGCAATTGCCAAGTAAAAGAGAAGAAATACAATAATAATCATAATAATACGGCCCAAAGAAGATTCAAACCAATCCATCACCCTCTCATATTCTGCTCCTTTTGGTTCAGAGGTCATTTCACCATCATTAACATCAATAATAGCTTTAATCCCAGTAGTCTCCCAAAAGCTACCCATCAACTCTGTAATACTTTTTGGTTGATACTCTTTTTTCTGTACACTCTCTTTTGTAGTTACTTCTGCATCAATAGAAGAAGCCCCTGATACTGACGTCAGGGCAAACATAATCAAAAGTAGCGAGAGAAATATCTGTTTGATATTCATAAGTTACTCCATTGTAGCAAGAAGTTGTGCGTCGGCAACCGTATCATTAACATTAACATTAACAGAGGCAACTACACCATCTTTTGGTGCAGTAATATCAATCTCCATTTTCATAGCTTCTAGAATCATAATTTTATCACCCTCTTTGACGCTATCTCCTGGACTTACTAAAATTTTCCATACATTTCCTGGTGTTTGTGAGTGTATCTCTACACTCCCCGCTCCCCCTGCTAATGGGGCAGTAACTACTGCAGATGCAGTTGTTGCCGGTGCTATTTGTATATCTCCATCACCTTCTGCCACTTGTACGCTATATTGTTTACCATCTACTACTACTGTATAATTTCCTG
Source organism: Sulfurovum sp. (assembly GCA_030622375.1). GTDB lineage: Bacteria > Campylobacterota > Campylobacteria > Campylobacterales > Sulfurovaceae > Sulfurovum. The sequence continues at coordinate 21,367 of JAUXGC010000002.1, read as the reverse complement.
CCATTTCTGCTTCTCCACTATTATTATTTTTACCTTTTCTTATCATGAGAGGACCTTCGCCCTTCAAGAATGCAATACCTTTTTGATCACAAGCACCTGCAATGAAAATATTTTCATCAGAAGTTTCCAATCCTTCATCTTCAAGCACTTTAGTCCAGTGTGAAATAGATTTTGTTTCATCTCTATCTGCAATATCCAGAGGATTTTCAGTTGTTGGCTCAAGATTAAGCTTCTCACTTGCAAACTTAATAATCTCATCATCTGCTTGTACCGGTGTTTTGCCAAAATAGCCAAGTACCATACGCCCATACCCTGGTGCTATCTGCTTCCATGGTCCAAACATCACATTTGCATACGCTTGTTGCCAGTAAAATTGACTAACTGGTGTTACGGAAGTACCATATCCACCACGCTCTACGACCTCTTTCATTGCAGATATAACTTCATCAAACCTATCTAAATCGCCAGAGTCTCTCATCATTTGAGTATTGGCAGTCAAAGCACCACCAGGCATAGGAGAGAAAGGAATAAGAGGTGAAACTTGTGTTGCTTCAGGTGGAATCATATACTCTGCAAGACACTCTTTGAGTCTCTCTTCATATTTAAGTACCTTGTCTAGCTTCAAATCACCAAGATTATAATTTGTTCCTTTGGTTGCATGTAGCATGGTCAAGATATCTGGCTGGGATGTCCCACCACTCACTGGTGATGCTGCCATATCTATACCATTGGCTCCAGCTTCAAGAGCTGCAAGATAAGAAGCTACAGATACACCCGCTGTTTCATGTGTATGAAGTCTAAGATGAACACTATCTCCAAGAAGCTTTCTAGCCATAGAGATAGTCTCATATACTTTATGAGGATTAGCTGTACCAGAAGCATCTTTAAAACAGACACTGTCATAGTCTATACCAGAGTCTAAAATATTTCTAAGTGTTTTTTCATAAAAAGCCACATCATGTGCCCCTTTGCACCCTGGTGGCAAATCCATCATTGTTACAACAACTTCATGATTAAGACCATGTTTTTTAATCATCTCTGACGAAAATGCAAGGTTATTAACATCATTTAGTGCATCAAAATTACGCACCGTTGTAGTGCCATGCTTTTTAAACATTTTTGCAAAAAGCTCTATCATTTCACGGCTACCAGTATCAAGCATTACTGTATTGATACCTCGTGAAAGAACCTGCAAGTTAGCATCAGATCCCACAATCTCTCTGAAGCCATCCATCATCTTAAATGCATCTTCCTGCAAATAGAAATATAGTGATTGAAATCTTGCTCCACCACCAAACTCAAAGTGTGTAATACCCGCATTTTTCGCTGCTTCTACTGCAGGAAAAAAATCATCCATAAGAACACGACCACCAAAAACAGACTGAAAGCCATCTCTAAAAGTAGTGTCCATCACATCGATATATTTTTTAGCCATTTACGATACCTTTTATATGATTATTTTTTACGAAATTCTGTAACAGCTGCAATAATTGCTGCAATACGTGTAGATTCATCAGTTCTAGTTGAAGAAGTAGATACTTCAGGTGTCTTTTCAGGAAAGTATTTACCAATAATCTTTGCCTGTATTTTTACAACTTGCACAAGTATGAAAAGGAATGAAAATACAACTACCATTCCCAAAACCATAAATTTTACACTTTCACCTATCAGATTAACATCTTCCATATAGCCTCACTTTAGAAATTGTTTTGTAACCAAATTTTAAAACAGTTTTGCTTGTTTCAAGTTAAAAAAAGGTAATTATCTTCTTTTTTTTCTACGATTGTTGTTTCGTGTAGCTTTTTGCTCACCTACATAACCTTGCATCATATCATCTACTGTATTTTGGTCAAAGCCAATTTGTGAACCAACATTGTGTTGCTCTATTGACATAAACTTAGATATAAGTTTTTCTAGAAGGACAGCTCTGTCCATATCTGCCATATGCTCTATCATTTTTGATGCATCACTATGTATATCTGTATCTCTAATTTGCTTCTCTAAATACTCAAGTCCTGATGCATCTATACCTTCTGAGCTCTGGATAGTAGCAAGTCTCATATCTGCTCCCACTTCTTTTTGTATGCGCTGGAGTTCCTTAAACTCTTCAGTAGTCACTAGAGTAATAGCTTGACCACTTTTACCTGCACGACCTGTACGACCTATGCGGTGCACATAACTTTGTGGATCAAAAGGAATATGATAATTAAAGACATGTGTAACATTTTTAACATCCAATCCACGAGAAGCTACATCTGTAGCAACCATAATTTTTATTTCCCCTCTTCTATATGATTTTATAATCACCTCTCTATCTCTTTGCTCCAAATCACCATGCAAACCACCGGCATTAAATCCTAGAGCTTGCAGATGTTCAGTCAACCTATCTACCTCTCTTTTCATACGACAGAATATTAGACATTTATCGGTTTTTTCCGTCTCAAGGAGCCTGACAATGGCTTCATCTCTTTGATTCTCACTAATAACATAATAACGTTGTTCAATCACATTATTAGTTGTCTCGTTATCTCCAATAACAGATATGAATTCTGGCTGGTATAAAATATGGTTTGCAAGCTCTTTAATAGGCTCTGGCATTGTTGCAGAAAAAAGCAGTGTCTGTCTATTTTGTGGGATATATTCAAATATCTCTTTTATCTCTTCTAAAAATCCCATATCAAGCATCTCATCTGCTTCATCAAGTACAACAATTTCTGGATTTAAGATATCAATTTTCCCTTTTTTATACAAATCTTTCAGTCTTCCCGGTGTTGCTACTACTATCTGCACTCCTTTATGAATAAGAGCTATCTGCCTACCATATCCAACTCCACCATATACAGTAAGTGTTCTTATGCCTGCAAAACGACCAAGATGATACAGCTCATCAGCTACCTGTGTCGCCAACTCTCTTGTGGGAGTAATAACCAAGGCTCTCTCTATCTCACCTTTTGCAAGCTTATCTAGCATAGGAAGACCAAATGCTGCTGTTTTCCCTGTACCTGTATGTGCTTGTCCTACCATATCACTACCATTTTTTATGATGGGTATTGCCATCTCCTGAATAGGGCTTGGCTCTCTAAATCCTGCTATTTTCAACCCTTTTTCTATATCTGGGTGAAAATCAAATTCACTAAATTTCATATCTTTACCTTTAAAATACGAGGTTAACTCGTTCATGTCCAAAAAAATTTGAACTTAATAAAATCTCCTATGGAAACTATATAAATTCAATAAAAAAATCATATCACCATTAACAGAATAACTCCAAAAATAATCCTATAAATACCAAATGTTACAAAAGTAAACTTTTGAATAAATACAAGGAAAAGCTTAATCGTCAAGTATGCTACTACGAATGCTACCATAAAACCTATGGCAAAGGCACTCCAGTTTACAGATACAAATTCTTCATAATGTTTTAGCAAATCATATCCACTCACTGCTGTCATTACAGGAATAGCAAGCAGAAATGAAAACTCCATAGATGTTTTTCTATCAAGTCCAGTCAATAATCCACCAATGATAGTCGCCCCAGCTCTACTTGTCCCAGGAATAAGTGAAAATATCTGTGCAAATCCTATCCACAGTGCCTCTTTGAAGCTTACTTCTTCTACATTGGATATATGTGATTTTTTTTCTTCATAAAAAGACTCCACCACAAGAAAAACAATCCCGCCAATAATAAACATCCACGCTACAGTCTCTACATTAAAAAGTGTTTTAATTTGGTCTTTAAAAATAAAACCAACAATGGCAAGAGGAAGAAAGGCTACAATAAGTTTCTGCCATAAAGCTATTTTTTTAAAACTTATTTTATCTCTATAAATAAGCATTACTGCCAGTATGGCGGCAAACTGTATAATGACTTCATATGCTTTAGTAAGACTATCTTGAGGTATACCTAAAAACTTACTGGCAACAATCATATGTCCAGTAGAAGAGATGGGTAAAAACTCTGTAAAACCTTCGATAATGCCTATAATTATCGCTTGAAAAATATCCAATTTTATTCCTTATATCATCGAACTAAAATAACTTTCATCTTTTGTCAATAACTCTTGCGGCGTTCCGCTATCAACCACCTTGCCATCTTCAAGCACATAAATAAACTCTGCACTTTTAATGGTGCTTAACCTATGTGCTATGGTTATAACTGTTTTGTCTTTTAAAAAAACTTGAAGTTCTTCAAAAAGTTTTGCTTCTGTATGAACATCCAAGGCTGAAGTAGATTCATCGAAAATAACTACTTTTGGATTGGAGAGTATCATCCTTGCTATGGCAACTCTCTGCCTCTGTCCACCACTCAGCTTGATACCATCTTTTCCAACAAGTGTATCAAGACCTTTATCTAAACGCTCTATGACATCAGAAAGTTGTGCAATTTGCAATGCATTTTGCACTATTTTGTCACTATATTTGTTGCCAAGTGTTAGATTAAAGAGCATTGTATCATTAAAGAGTTTAGGGTGTTGCAATATTAAATGAATATTTTTCCTAATTGTTGAGAGTTTTAGTACTCTGTTTGAAATACCATTATAAAGTATCTCTCCTTTATCAAAAGGATAAAAGCCCACTAATATATTTGCTAAAGTAGTCTTTCCACTCCCACTAGCCCCTACTATAGCGAGTTTACTCCCTCTATCTATCTGCATATTAATATTTTCAAGTATAGGCTTATTTTTAAGGTATGAGAAGGAGAGGTCTTTCACCTCTATACTTGTAACATTTGAAGCCTCAAATGGATTGACGCTCTGCTCTACAAGAGGCTCTTGCTCCATCTCATAAACACTGTTGATACGCTTACACGCTGCTTTTGCCGTAGCAAGAACATATTGAAAGTTGATAATATCTTGCGTGGGAGAGACCATAACCCAAAGGTAAGAGAATATAGCCAGCATCAACCCTACAGACAAATCACTATAAGCAACAGCCAAAATACTCACTGCCCTAAAAACTTCATACCCTGCTAAGAAGATTAGGTAAGAGAACTTTATGGCTGCATCACTCTTGTAACCATAATTTATCGAATGCTCTTTAAGCTCTTTGGCTTTAGTTTCACTCTGTTTAAAAAAGTACTCCTCTTTATTGGCTGCACGTATCTGATGAAATAGTTCGAGGGTTTCAGTCAAAGAGGATTGAAATAGCTCCACTGCTAGGTTTTCCTCTTTTTTAAGCTTGCCTATGTTGCGAGATAACTTTACTGTAAAGAGCACAACTATGGGGTTGGTAATCAATATGAAGAGTGCCAGTTGCCAATGTATCCAGAGTAGTACAACTGCAGAAAAAATCAATACCAGAAGGGCAACAATAAGCTTAGAGATAGTAGAACTCACAAAGCCATCTATAGTTTCTACATCTGTTACAAGCTTAGAAGTGACAGCCCCTACTCGCATCATCTCATACTCTTTTAGTGAAACTCTTTTAAGATGTTTGAGTAAAGATACTCTCATTTTATAGGTAATGTTTTTTGATATGGAAACAAATATTTTAGTCTGTACTATAGATAGAAGTGTGCTTGACGCGCGCAACAGAAGTATAACTGCTAAAATACCGAGTACATAACCTTTAGTATCTGTTGTCCAAATATATGTAGAGATAAAAGAGATAAGACCATGCTCTTTTCCTAAAAGAAGTTCATCTACCATAATAGGGATAAAAAGCGGTATGGTTACTATAAGAAGTGTAGCGAGTATAGCAACACCATTGCCAAATATTAACTCTTTTTTATGTTGTAGTAGTTGTTGGACAATGCCTTTAATACTACAACTATTTGTTTGCATTACAAACTATCTACTATCTTAAGTATTTCTCTTAAATCTTTGATATCTACACAATGTGTTGCAGCCTCTTTAAGTATGGGTTTTGCACAAAATGCCACTCGGATATCGGCATGGGCAAACATACTAAGGTCATTGGCACCATCGCCTACCGCAAGTGTATCTGCTCTTGTTATGCCCAAAAGCTTTTGTAGTCGAATTAGCATATCGCCTTTAGCATCTGAGTACATCATCTCACCACCAACTTGACCCGTAAGTACTCCATTTTCACTGTGTAAAAAGTTTGAAAAGTCTGCATCTATGCCTAAATCATTACAAATAGGTTTAGTAGCAGACCTAAAGCCACCAGAAAAACAGATAACCTTGTAGCCTCTGCTTTTAAGTCCTTTCACTACTTCACTTGCTCCTCCCATAAGAGGTAGGTTTTTACAGATTTCAACCACTTTAGGCTCTGGTAAACCTTTTAATAGAGAGACTCTCTGTATCAGCGAATCATAAAAATCCAACTCTCCTGCCATAGCACGATTAGTTATGTGTACTACCTCTTTTTCTATTCCAAGAGCCGCAGCAAAGAAGTCTATGGTCTCTCCATCCATCAATGTCGAATCAAAATCAAATACAGCTAATTTTTTCATTACATACACCTCTATGTATTATTTAGATAGAATTATAACCAATAAACCAAAAAAGAGTATTTAATGTTTAAAGAATTTTGTGACATCCTTTGTGCCGACAAAAAGTTCATCACAGTAGAGGTAAACCCTCCACATGGCGCATCTATAGATGGTCTCATAGCAGAGATAAAAAAGCATAAGCTTCATGAAAAAGTTACAGGTTTTTCATGCACCGATAATCCTCTTGCCAAACTCAAAATGTCAGGTGTACTCTCTGCCATTAAAATACAACAGGCATTCAAAAAACCTGTTATTGCCACTATGAGCATGAGAGACAAAAACAAACTCTCACTACAGTCCACTCTGCTTGGAGCAAATGACTTTGATTTACGTTGTATTTTAGCACTTACGGGTGACCCTGCAAAATTTTCAGACCAACCAGAAGTTAAAGGGGTATTAGAGCGTGACTCCACCCTACTTTTGAGTATTATTTATCATCTCAATAATGGTGTGGACTATAGTAATAAAAAGTTAAAGCCAGCACCAAAACCTATCTACCCTTTTGCAGTAACCAATGCATATGCAAAAGATATGAAAAAACTACAAAAACGGATGATAAAAAAACTAAATTATGGTGCAAGAGCCATCATCACCCAACCCATTTATGATATGGAAAATGCAAAAGAACTTTTAGAACTCTTTGAAGAGGCTAAACACATGAGCGTAAGAGATACAGCCAAAGAAGCTCATTTAGTTTTAGGTCAGTTTCCTATAGTTCGTGCTAAAACAGCAAATTTCATCAATGATAAAGTTCCAGGTATCTCTGTACCAAAACATATCATAGATGATATGAACTTAGCATCTATGGATGGCGAGGACAAAGAACAAGAGGTTGGGTTTGCTCTATCTAGAAGTATATTTAATGATGTGATGAAAGCACATGGAAAAGTACATTTAATGACACATAATCGGTTTGATTTATGTAGCGAATTGATAGGATAATTTTTTAGTTAAGCACCATTAAACAACTTCTGCTATACTCCCAAAAAAATCGGAGTACACATGTCTGAATTAAAAAAATTTCGTCTTATAAATAAAATAGAGGGCTACTCGTTCATTATCTTGCTTTTCATCGCTATGCCTCTCAAGTATAGCTTTGGATTCCCGATAGCTACTAAAGTTATGGGTATGGTACATGGTCTGCTTTTTATGATATTTGTATATCAGCTAATCGAGTCTATGAGGGAAGTACCATTTAGTAAAAAAGAAGCTCTAATCTACTTTATTCTTTCATTGGTACCATTTGGAAGTTTTTATACCGATAAACTCTGCAGAGAAAAAGAGCCTAAAGTTGCCATAGTTGCTTAATGAGTTTAAGCCAAATTGTATTTTAGGTAAAGATAAAGTTTTATCTTTACCTCTTCTCTATATTATTTGAATACTTTCTTACAATCTTTTATAATAGCACCTGGTACAGTAGCAATGGTCATAAAACCAGCCATATTTAAGCGTGGATAGTGCAGAGCAAGGTTATATTTGGGAGCCAATATTTTTGCTTCTGAATCTTCTATAAGTATAGTATATGGAATCACCGAGGCATTATTGGCACCGATTTTCTTAGCAAACTTTGCTGTTCTCTTGTTAAGCTTGACGCCTATTAGTGTTGTGCCATTTTCAAGTGCAAGCTCAAAAACAACAGAACCACTTGCTTTTGCTTTTTCTAGTAGTGTTGCATTACTACCATTTGCCACAGACTCCATATCTTCATAATATGGCATTCCTATAGTAAAGTGAAAACCACTTAAATCATCAAACTCCATACCATCTTTAGCACTCTTAAGCCCTTCAAATGTTTGGTTAAGTTTCTCTAAGACTTTCATGGCTGTTTCCTGATCAAAATCATCTTGCAAATAAGCTTTTGCAAAATAGAGTGGGTTGCTTATACTGATTTGTTTATTGACATTATCAACCAACACTCTAAGTGCACCCATAAATCCCCTGCTCTTTTTACTTGCCATCTTTTTTAGTGTTGGGCATGTAAATATGATAGAGGTAAGATCCGATGCTTTATCAATATTATGTGTCCCTAGAACTTCAAATCCAGCATTTTTTAAATCAGCTTTTACTTGTGCTGTTGAGGCAAGAGGACCTCGTAAATATGCAGATACCAAATCTTTTTCAATGCTCCCTGAAGTTGATGGAGTAGTGACCTTTCTTGGTGTTGCTACTTCTTTAGATTTTTGCTCTTTTTTTGCTTCACTTGTATCTTTTTTGGTTTTTAAAGCTCTGTTTAATACTGACGATTCTTTTGTGAGTAAAGGATTGACATTTTCAACAGATTTAGCACCTAAACTCTCTAAAAGTATAGGGATTTCACTATCAAGTTTTCTGATAAGCTCTATTCTTTTTACATCCTCAACCTTAAGTGTTGCACCCCAGTTTGCAAGCGTTGGCATACCTATGACAAGCGTAGATGTGCCTTTTTTTATATACATGTACATGGAGCATGGTGCAAATATCCCTGCTTGAGGTCGTCCACCTTCATTGTCAAAAACCGTATACGAAAATTTAAAATGACACACAGCATAACTCCAAAATGCATCATACTCAGGAATAGTATCTTCACCATTCTCCTTGAAGCTATAATAACCAGCAACCAAATAGCCCCTCTCTTCAAAAGCCTCTTCAAATTTTTCTTGAAAGTCATCTATAAAGTCGGTTAAATCTTTTGGTCTATCAAAATCTAATTCAAAATTCATCATTCTTTTTTCTGCAAATTTATCATACTTTATATAACTTTTTGTACCACCCAACTCTTTTTCTATCAAGGCATCAAGTGGCTTGAAAGAGTCTATATAGGCTGCTCTTAGTGTTTCATCCTCTATCCCAATTATATCTAGGATTGCCTCTGGTACAAGATGTGTTACAACCGTTTGGCTACTATCAAGTTTTTTATACCCAAGTAAGTTAAATGGACTAAAGCCTGCGATTCTTGGATCAATTTTTAATAAAGGCTTAACCTTTTCATCATTCACAATCGATTGAAAACTTAAGAAATCAAGCTTTGTTGAACCATATTTTTCCTTATAGTGGTCATTAACCCGTTTATGTGGGTCAGTCAAGGCAAATCCAATTTTTTGTATTTTTTTCTCTGTAAATTCATCATATTTTGCTTCTATATCGGTATCAAATGTATATATCACCGCCAAATTTTTAGATTTGACAGGTTTTGGTTTTTGCACTTTAGCCACAGGTATCACTTCTGCTGCAATCACAGAAGTATCTTCTACATCAGAAGCACCAGTAAGGTCTTGTTTTTGTCCCACAAACATACCTAGCCCAAAAAAGACAACAGCCACAAGAAAGATTTCAATTAATTTTTTCATAATTATACTCCAATATAAGTATTTCATATAGTCTATCATATATTTTAATAAATGTTATTTATTTAAATTTACAATATTATTTAAATAAACTGAACATCCACTTACGTGTATCATAATGTAACACAAAAGAGGGAATACCCTATGAAACTAAAAGTTAATAATAAAATGAGTTCAATTTGATATACTTAGATAAGTTTTATTTATAAAGGAATTAAAAATGTATATAAAAATTATTGGAATGATTATCTTATTAAACTTTACACTACATGCCGAGTATACTGACATAGAACGTATAAAAGACATGCAAACCATGGAACAGGCTATGTCAAAAATACAAAAAGGTCTATTGATTAACGATAAAAAGATACTTATTGAAGGTGCCAACCAACTACAAGACATCACGCGCAAAGTTGAGCCCCCTCTTGACCTCAATAGTGTATTGGCAAAAGAAAATACTTACAAATATAAATTTTCAAGAAAACAGGCTACAAAGATCATTAAATTTACAGGAGATATAAAAAGAGAGATGGAAGCAGGAAATAAACATAGTGCCTCAAAAGGATTTGTGAATGTTTTAGATGAATGTATCTCTTGCCATAATAAAATCAGAAAGTGGCAGGACAAATAGAGCTAGGAAGCGCAATAAATTCTGTGCCAAAACCTAAAGTTGCCCTAACTCAATAAATAACAACTCCTCTTCTCTTACTACTGCTACTTGCCCTTGACAGGCAAGTGAGGGCAAAGAGATATATTTTCCAAATACTTTTGCTTGATGAAAGTGCCCCTCCATGACCATATCTGCATCTATATAATGTTTCATTATCTCTTCTACTTTTTTTTCAAACTTCTCAAATGGTTTACAAATATCTTTTTGTGAAAGTTTTTTGATACGATGATTTATGATGGCTTTTTGAAAAGGTTTGAGTAGCGTAAGTGTAATTTTACTTCTAAGTAGTGTGCAGTAAAGGTCATAACCAAAACCTGTGGCATATTTGTCACCATGAGAGAGTGCAACTCTCTTATCTCCTAAGCTAAACACCATAGGCTGTTGCTTTCTACTATACACCTCTATATCTGGAAACACCTCTTTGAGACAAAAATCATGATTACCCTCAAAGTAGTGTATCTCTATCTTCTTTGCAAGCTTTTTCAATAGTGTAATGACTTCAAGAGAAAATGTTTTTATGTAGTCATTGTGACCGAAGAGTAAGTCGAAGTTGTCCCCCATCAAAAAGAGTTGAGAGGTTTTTACTTCTTCATTTTCTAACTTTTGGAGAAGTTTTAGGAAAGAATCTCCGTGATGAGGATAATGAGAGTCTGCTATAAAAATGGCATTTTCTTTAATTTCTATCATACCTATCCTCCATTAATTTCACTTTACGGCATATAAGCAATAGTTGGAATTCCCATACCCTCATCATATCCACACATCAAATTTGCTGCAACCAAAGCTTGAGAACTAGCCCCTCGCAGTAAGTTATCAATAGCGGAACTAACAAAAAGTGCATTACCATTTTTAGTGGCAAATATATCGCAAAAGTGTGTTCCTGACGTACTTTTTATGTCAACAGGTGTCTCTCTTATGCGAATAAACGGATCGTTGGCATACTGTTTTTTAAGCACTTCAATAGGATCTATATCTTTTTTTAATGTAGCATATACAGATACAAGTTCACCGCGTGTTACAGGGATAAGATGGGGTACAAAATTTACATTTAGTTTTACACCATGTATTTTCTCTATCTTCTCTGCAATTTCTGGTTCATGACGGTGTTTTAGTGGGTTATAAGCAAAAATATTCTCATTCATATTTACAAAACTTGTCATCTTTGTCAGTTTTTTCCCTGCACCACTTACCCCTGACTTTGCATCTATAAAAAGAGGTGCAGAAGTGTCAAGGTAAGGAATAAACGGTAAAATACCAAGCAAGGTAGCCGTAGGGTAGCATCCTGGACCTGCTGCAAGTTTAGCCGTTTTCAAATCTTCTCTATAATACTCGATGAGTGCATAAACAGCTTCATTTAAATGTGCTTTGTCTTCATGCTCACAGTAGTGCTCTTCATAGGTATCAAGCTCTAAACGATAATCAGCAGAGAGGTCAACTACTTTTACCCCTTTATCTAAAAGCTCTTTTGCAAACCCCATAGAAGTTTTATGAGGAAGGGCAAGAAAAACAAGTTCACAACTCTTAACTACACTTTGAATATCTGCTTTTTCGACAGGCATACTAATAACATCTACTAGTGAAGGGTGCAGTTGTTCTATCATTGTATCACCTTGCGTAGTTGCAAGATATGTTAACTTGAAACCCGAATGACTCACTAACATTTTTACCAGTTCAAGACCTGTATATCCACTAGCTCCCACTACTCCTACATTTATCATAATAATAACTCCATCTAATCTATCTTAATCTCTTCATACAACACCTCTTCAATGTCATACTTCTTTTTACCACTTGGAAGAACAAGCTCAACTTCATCTCCCTCTTCTTTACCTACAAGCACCCTAGCCATTGGGGACTGGATAGAGATAAGTCCTTTAGTAGGATTTGACTCTTGCCCACCTACAATAGTATATTTTATCTCTTCATTCGTATTTTGGTCTGTCAACAACACTGTAGAACCAAAAGAGATGCGCGCATGTGCCAAAGAGGCAGGGTCAACCACTTGGGCTCTTCCTACTACATCAGTAAGCTCGGATATGCGTGCTTCCATAAGTCCTTGCTTCTCTTTGGCTGCATGATACTCTGCATTCTCTTTAAGGTCACCTTGTGCTCTTGCTTCATCTATAATAGCCGCTATAACACCTCTCTCAATAGACTTTAACTGCTCCAACTCTTCTGAAAGTTTCACATATGTAGGTCTTAGCATTGGCTCTTTTTGCACAAATATTCCTTTAATTTTTTAATATAAAGAATATTATACCAAAAAGGTTATAATAGCGTTTAAATAAATCTTGGAAGTGAAGACTTTAGTCTCGCCTGCACTTTGCAACTTAACTTTAATGTGGGACTGAAGTCTCCACTTCCAGTATTAAATACACTTTAAAAAGATTTTTAATGAAACAAATATTAATCACAAATGACGATGGTTATGAGTCCAAAGGACTCCTTGCCCTTGTTGAAGCACTAAAACCTTTAGGTCATGTAACTGTAGTAGCACCTACTCTGGAGAAATCTGCATGTGGACACTCACTTACACTTACTAAACCACTACATTTTGTACATTTAGAAGAAAGTTTTTATAAACTTGATGACGGTACACCCTCAGACTGCATCTTCCTCTCACTCAATAAACTTTTTACAAAAGAAAACAGACCAGACATCGTTATCTCAGGCATTAACATAGGCTCAAATATGGGAGAAGACATCACCTACTCTGGAACTGCCTCTGCTGCTATGGAAGCTGTACTACAAGGCATCCCTGCTATTGCCATCTCGCAGGTCTATAAGGATGGTGGCAAAAGCATTGAAGAGTTGGGCTACAACCTAGCCAAAGATAGTATAGCTACACTGGTACAAAAGATTTTTGATGGTAAGTTTCCTCTGCCCTCGCGTAAATTTTTAAATATCAATATTCCCCCTATTCCATCTTCAGAATCTAAAGGATTTAAAGTCACCCGCGCAGGTAATCGTCTCTATGGGCATGATGCCGAAGTACACTACAATCCAAGAGGAAAAGAGTATTATTGGATAGGTTTACCTGAGCTAGGATGGATGGAAACCAAAGGTCACACTACAGACTTTGAAGCAATTAATGAAGGTTATATTTCTATAACGCCTGTACATTTAGATATGACAAGCTATGATGATATTGGCTCTTTAGAGAAGTGGATATAGTCTTGAGATATGAACGATGTCGTATGCTCTTTGGAGATGAAGACTTTAATAAATTACAAAAAGCAAAGATACTAATCTTGGGTGTTGGAGGCGTAGGAAGTTATGCTCTTGACTGCCTTTATCGTAGCGGAGTAACAGATATTACTATCTTAGACTATGATACTTATGATGAGACAAATCAAAACAGACAGATAGGTTCTGAAGCTGTAGGAATATTAAAGACTACTAAACTTAAAGAGCTCTACCCCTCTATTACACCCATCCATCAAGAGATGGATATGGAGTGGGTAGCATCTTTTGATTTTGCCCCTTATGACCTTGTCATTGATGCAGCCGATACAACTAAAGTCAAAATAGAAATAGCTAAAAAATGTTACAAAAAACTCATCATGTCCGTAGGCTCTGCTAAACGTTTTGATACTTCCAAAATAGAAGTAGCCTCTATCTGGAAAACACATGGTGATGCCCTTGCAAGAAAAATACGCAATGAACTTAAAAAAGCCAAGTTTGACAGAAACTTTACTGTAGTATTTTCACCCGAAGAAGACAGATGTAAGGATAAAGGCTCTTGTGTTGCAGTTACCGGTGCTTTTGGATTGGTTATATGTTCTGAAGCTATTAAAAGAATAATATCTAAAAGATAAAAGTTATCCTTTAGATATTATATGATATACTACTATAAATATTAAAAAGGGGAATATATGCCAAACAGAGAGAAGAGTATTGAACTATTAAATCAAGCTATTGGTGAAGAACTTGTAGCTGTACATCAATATATGTATTTTCATTTTCATTGTGATAATCAAGGGTACGATATGCTTGCAGCCATATTTAAAAAAACTGCTATTGAGGAGATGATTCACATTGAGCATATAGCAGACAGAGTCCTATTTTTAAAAGGCGAAATAGAGATGGAACCTGCTGATGGTGTTAAAAAAATAAATATTGTTAAAGAGATGCTTGAGTTTGCCACAGCATCAGAAAATGCAGCCATACTAATGTATAATGACTTTGCAAATCAGTGTTCTGCAAATGCAGATAGCGTTACTAAAAAGATTTTTGAAGGCTTGGTTGCTGATGAAGAGAGACATTTTGACCAATTCGATAATGAAATGGAAAATTTGGAAAAATTTGGAGATAGATATTTGGCACTTCAAGCCATAGAAAGAGGAAAAGGCATCTCTATTATGCCCCCTGGACATCCTCAAATAGACTAATTAAGCTTATTCTCCCATCAAAGTGGTGGGAAAAAGCTAATACTAAACAGCTGTATTACCGCAATATCCACATTTTTTAGCGGCAACAGGTATCTCCATAGCACACTCACCACATACTTTTGTAGTGATTTCTTTTTCTACTTCTGGCTCATCTTCTTTCATTTTATTATATGACTTAATAAGCATAAACATCACAAACCCAAGAATAATAAATGATATAGTATCATTGATAAAAGCTCCATATTTAATGGCTGGTGCTCCTGCTTTATCGAGTACATCCATACTTGCATACTCTTTACCATCTAATGCAACAAATAGTTGAGAAAAATCTACTTTTCCCATAGGCATACCTACTGGTGGCATAATGACATTTGCCACCAAAGACTTTACCAGTGTTGCAAATGCTGCACCAAAAACGAAGCCTACTGCCATATCTATCATATTTCCTTTGATAAGAAACTTTTTAAACTCTTCTATCATTCTTTTCCTTTTTTATTCAATATGCTAATTATAATCAAGAGTTACTTTACTTTCTCTATCTTTCTATTCCTAGCAGCCAAGAGACTCAAGACAAACAGTCCGGCTATACCATAATAAACCCACATAGGGATAGGCACAGGGTCACCTGCTGCGTAAGAGTGAAGTCCTGACAAATAATAATTTACTCCAAAATATGTCATAAGTACAGTAGAGTATGCCCAAGTAGATGCCACATTATAGGCAAATGATGATTTAAACAAAGGAATAAACCTAAGGTGCAATACCACGGCATAAATCAAGATGGTCACTGCTGCCCAAGTCTCTTTGGCATCCCAACCCCAGTAACGACCCCAACTCTCATTTGCCCATACACCGCCAAGAAAGTTCCCTACAGTATAAAGAAACAAGCCGATAATAAGTGCCATCTCTGAGAGATTTGTAAGCTCTTTGATGGAGCGCTCCATATTGGCATTACCCTTGCTTCCTCTAAAAATAAAAAGTACAAGTACAAGCAGAGAGAGAATAGACCCTAATCCAAAGAAACCATTACCCGAAATGATTGTTGCAACATGTATCATGAGCCAATATGATTTTAGTACTGGAACAAGGTTTGTAATCTCTGGGTTGATGAAGTTCATGTGCGCCACACCCATCGTTACACCTGCCAAGATAGCCGCACCTGCTAAAGCAAATGGTGAACGTCTTGCCAATACAAGACCGGCAAACACTGTAGCTCCTGCGATAAATACTATGGATTCATAAGCATTAGACCATGGAGCATGGTCTGAAATATACCAACGGATACCCATGCCAACCACATGAACCATAAAGCCAAAGAAGAGTATAGCTAACGCGCCACGCATAATCCACTTCATGGAGAATGCTGGCTTGACTACATTTATAAAAGCAAGAATCAACAACAGCAATCCCAACAAAAGATAGAGTGGCACAAGTTTACCAAAAAGCCCAAGCTTATTGTATTTAATCTCCATATCTATATGAGTTTGACTTGGAAGCACAGTTGAGCCATAAATTTTTTGATATTTATGCAACCCTCTAAGTGCCAAGTTTGCATTATCCCAATCTCCAGATTTGAGTGCTCCTGCTACCATCATAAAGTAAGCAGAGATAGACATCTTAACTCTTTCACTCTCTTCTGGTACAAAGCTTTTCATAGCATCTAGCGGTGCAAACCATTTGTTATTTTCATCATTTGGCTTAGGAAAAATACGAAGAATTGAACCTTGATATGCCATATAAGATACATTAATACGCTCATCTATATCTATAAGCTTTTTATCGTACTGTGTCTTCTCAAGAGGTTTTTTTCTTGATGCTTTGACAATATCTTCATAAATTTTATAACTACTGTCTTTTACAGAAAAAAAGTCAGAAAACTTTGCAAACTTGGCCTCTTTGGGTAAACCAATATTTACAGCAATCTTTGGATGACCTATTTTAATCATAGGTATATCTTGATAGAGATTTGGTTGTGTTATCATACCTAACAGTATCTGAGTAGGCTCCAAGCCAAAGAGTGATGATTTGCCTGTAATCTTTGAGACAATATCATGCGCCAAAGTATCTATAGGCTTCATACGACCTTGATTATCTTGAACTGCCAGTGTTCCAAAATTTTTGGCGTGTTCTAAGTCGTACGCATTTACTATTTTTTGTGACTGGACATCTAGTGTAGGTGTAGCAGCATTTGCGCTTTGGGGAGTTAATGCCATAAGTGCTAAAAGTACGGCTACAGCTGTTCCCTGCTGTAATTTTCTAGCCCCCTTAAGAAGCTTTTGAAATCTACCATTAGGTATAAACAGACTCCATATCATCCCCAATGTCAACAAGATATACCCTATATATGTAGGCCATGTGCCAGGGTCATGGTTAACAGAGAGGATAGTGCCTTTTTCATCCATATCATACGAAGATTGGAAAAAACGATAATTTCTATGGTCAAGTACATGGTTCATATAAATCCCATAAGGCATAGTGAGATTTTGCTCTTTATCTATAAGCACAACATCACTTGCATAAGATGCTGGTGTCATAGAACCAGGGTAGCGCTCAAGTTTAAACTTTTCAAGTTTTATAGCAAATGGTATATCTATAGGTTTTGCTCCAATGCGTAAATCTATCTCTACACCATCAAGCACAAATCTATTTAACTCACCTATCTGTCCTTTTCGTGGCTTACAAATAATTATTTTATCTTTATCACCTACATTTACTTTAAGCTCTATAAATTCTGATTTTCCAGATTGCGTTTTAATATCTTGAGACTCCATAACAAGCTTAGCTTTCTCATGTACCTCTTTTAAAACTATGGCATTGCTACCAAACTGATGCAAAAACCTTTTTTTAAATTCATTTTTCCCTGCATTTAACTCTCCTGAACTTTTATCGTCCATATTTAAGTATTTAATCTGATAAGGGAAATTTACTTTTAGGGAATTATCATTTTCCGTTATAGCAAAATTTGCTTTATCTTTTTTTGTTTTTGCATCATAAGAGATATAAAAATCACCAAAATCTTTTACATCACCTTTAGCAAAATAGTATATCTTCCCATCTTTTCCTGTAGAAATTTTCAACTCTAAGAGTTTCTCTCCATTTGGGTCTTGTGCTACTGTCTCCTGTGCCGTAGGCAAATACCTCAAAAGTTTTATATTTATTTTTCTATTGTCTGCATAGAGTGATTCATCAAGACTATTTTTTGTCATAGATGAGAAATATAGCTCTTTTTCAAACTGTGATGTTTGACCATTTAGTTTAGCTGTAACTTGAAGCAGTTTTACATCTGAAACCATAACATTTGCAGATTTACCTTCGCGGATATGCATAATACCTTCATACCCTACATACCTAGTAATACTTGCACCCAAGGCAATGACTAAAAAAGAGAAGTGAAAAAGAAAAACAGCTGGTTTTGATTTGTAAGATTTATATTTAATCATATTATAAATCAAAATAGCCACAAAATAGGCTAAAAAGAATTCAAACCATGTTGCCTTATAGATGAGTGCTTGTGCTGTTTGTGTACCATAATCATTTTCTATAAATGTAGCCATTCCAACCGAAACACCAAATATAAACAGTACCAACACAGCCATTTTCATGGAAAAAATATACTTCATTTCCTATATCCTTATAATATATAAATCTAATCTTGCAATAATGAAAGGATTATAGCCGATGTTTACTAATTGAATATTAATTGAAGTTGTTTATCGCTTATTGTAAAATGTATGTTACATTAAGGGGCTTATATACCAAATACAACAGTGTCAAATTAACTGCTATTCAAATTCACTATGAAACATCTCCATAAATCTTCGTTTCTGTTTATGCTTTTTTAGCAATCTCTCTATATATTCACTATTCTCCTCAATACCCCACGACAAAGTATCGTTCTCTTCTTCTATATTTAGCATCTCACCTAAGGCCCAAATAGAGCTACCATAATATTTGCTTTGCTTGGTTGCCAATGAACTTTCACACAAATCTCTTAAAAGTAGAATTGTCTCTTGGGGGTGATCATTTCTCAGCCACTTTAGTAGTGCTTTGAGTTCGGCAGTATGCAGTGATGATGTTTTAAGTTCATTTTGTTTATCCACAATATACTTTGCACACAACTCTTTTTCATTTAATGTTTTGTAAAAACGACTAGCCTGTGAAAAATCATACTCTTCCACCTCTTTTAATGCTTTTTCTTTCTCTTGCAATTTAAGCGTTTCATCCTCCAAAAGTTCCAAATATTTTAACAATACATCAGCTTCCTTGGTTTTTTCATAAAACTCTTTATAGGCTGCTACTTTATCTGTAACGTTACCCTGCTTGTCATGCGCCCATATTTTCATCTCAAATAGTGTACCTAGTTTATGTCTAGGCAAGTATTCTATCTTTTCAAGTGTATCTATAACATTTGATATATCGTCTATATACTTGTATTCTTTGGCAATATCTAGCAGTTCCGCATCATCTAGCTTTTCACTTTTAAGTATACTTGCTTTGATATAATGTTTGGGAGACTGCATTAGATGTGCACATTTATGCAAAATACTCATCACTTTATACTCCCCATACCCTTCATCATCTAAGTATCTGTCAAATGTAGCATAATACTCATTATATATCTTCTCCAAAACAGTTCTAGGCAATTCATCTGAGAGTATCTCTCTAACTCCATAATCATCACTGACAAGTAATTCTTGTATATCACTATAGATAACATCTTCATCCATGTCTACACTGCATTTTCCCCATACTTCTGCCGCATATTCATACGCATCACTCACCACCCCTGCACTGTCGTCTGTACGGCTATAGACTTTTGTATCTGTAAGCATAAGTTCTTTTAAAAGTGCTGCGGCTTCTACACTGTGACCTTCCATATAGAGAAAACTCTCTATGTTCTCTACTATCGCCCATATCTGTTTTGACAAATGAAAAGAGGCTCCATGGCGTATAAATTTACGCCCTCTTTTTATGGAGCTGATGTCTTTTTTTATAGATTTTACAAGCTCTTTGGGATTGGAGCTTAGTATCATCTTTTCAAGCCTGTCATAAAGCTCTTCATTTGTATCTATCATCCCATAGAGCAACTCGGAAAGCTTATTGTGATCTAATGATTTTATCTCTTCAAGGGTGATCTGCTTTGCCATCTCTAGCCCCAAAAAGTACAAAGTGGATCTTTATCTATCCCATCGATGCACTTTTGCAGGTCTTTTTGTGGCTTCAGGTCTGTATATAACTCTTTTTTGCCATTGCCTCGTATCCAGTAAAGCTGCCATGTCATACTCTCTTTGTCAAAAATCATTATAGCCACCGAAAGCTCAGACCATCTACTGGGGTCATTCCAAAGTGGTCGCGTCTCTATGAGTGTAACAATATTTTTCTCCATAATATATTTAAGTCGTACCTGATCTTGTATCTCTTCAGGTATGCGTGTCTTACAAAACTTGTCTAGCTGTTTTTGTGCCAGTTGTTTTTGGATTGGTGGTAGGAAGGATGTACTAGTTTCCATTATCTATTTTCCTTTGGTTTATCTAAAAGGTTTTTCACATTGTTTGTACTTACAATCGCTTCACCTGTTTGTTTTTCTATCTCTAGTCTGGCTTGTTTGGCTGCATTACCGCCTTTTCGGGCTATATCCTTGTTCTCTTCCATTCCTTGAGGTTGTTTTTTCTTAGATATTTCAGTGGTAGATGCTTCGGCAAGCATATTGAGTACCAGTTCTAAGTTTGACATGTTGTCTCTTAGGTTTTCTTTTTTGAGTCCTTTGTGTTGTTTGTACTCTTTTACATCTTTTCCTGCCCATGCTTTGGTAAGTTCGTTGGTAAGTATGGCATATTCTAAACCCTGCTTCATCCCTCGTTCTGCCCACTCATCGGTTAGCTCTTTTCTTACTTCTATGCTTTTGAGACGCTGGTTTATCCACTCTTTTGAATAACCTTTTGCTAGGTAAGTTTCCATAGCACGGTCAAAAGCCAGTTCTGGGTCTTCAGTTTCTTCTATGCGTTCGTACCCTACTTTGGCTAACCAAACTTTAAATGGTTCTGCTTTGGGTGATGGAATGGACTGTATGAGGCGTAAAAGTTGCTCTGTATCGGCTACATCTGTGAGTCTCATCTTGCCATCTTTGGCTAACATTTTCAACTGGTGACAATTTGTCACCGTTTCATTTCCCTCTTTTTTAAGGCGTTCTTTGAGTTTATTCCAGTATTTTCTTGCAGTTAAAGCGTCTTGCTGTTCTGTCAATATGGCAATCACATCAATAAGAGAAAAATACCACTTCTCCTGCTCTTCATCCCAATGTGTCCGAACACTTTGTTCTTCAAATAATTGTAATTTATTTTCTTTACTCATACTAGAATCTCCTTACTTGCTTTTTAAACTTTTTATCTCTTTTTCTAGTTCTAGAAGGTTTGTTACTCTATTCTCTTCTATTTGTCCCTCTCTAAATGTTTCATAAACCAATGATGATTTTGTCATTGCCATGTCGTGGCTTATTTGTCCTGCGTTGTTTAAAAGTTCTCTTCCATTT
>JAUXGC010000180.1 GCA_030622375.1 Sulfurovum sp. | reverse complement strand
ACTAAGCCATGCAGTACGCAACATGAACTCTCCTTAGCTTATACCCCTGGAGTAGCCATACCTTGTCTTGAGATAGCAAGAGATGAAAACCTCTCTTTTGAATATACCAATCGTGGTAATCTTGTTGCCGTAATCTCAGATGGCACAGCGGTATTGGGACTTGGAGACATAGGTCCACTTGCTTCTAAGCCGGTTATGGAAGGGAAGTCGGTACTATTTAAAAAGTTTGCAAATGTAGATGCTTTTGATATAGAGTTGGATGTACATAGTGTAGAGGAGATAGTGGCAACTTGTAAAGCGATAGCTCCTACCTTTGGGGGCATTAACCTTGAAGATATCTCGGCACCAAGATGTTTTGAGATAGAGCGTATACTGCAAGAGGAGCTGGATATACCAGTATTTCATGATGACCAACATGGAACTGCCATCATTACTACAGCTGGGCTTATGAATGTACTTGAGCTTACGGGTAAAAAAGT
The DNA here is from genome assembly GCA_030622375.1 of Sulfurovum sp. GTDB lineage: Bacteria > Campylobacterota > Campylobacteria > Campylobacterales > Sulfurovaceae > Sulfurovum. The sequence goes on along the minus strand of JAUXGC010000180.1, from coordinate 2,434 downwards.
AAATGAGATAAAAGTTGTCATAAATGGGGCAGGTGCGGCAGGTATCTCTTGTGCAAATATGTACAGGGCTTTAGGAGTCAGAAATATTATTATGTGTGATTCTAAAGGTGTCATTAACACCAACAGAACAGATTTGAATAAGTATAAAATGGAATTTGCGGTAGAAACATCTGCTGATAGACTTTATGATGCCATAGAAGGTGCAGATATGTTTTTGGGCTTATCTGTTGCGGGATCATTAACTAAAGAAATGGTAGCAAAAATGGCACTTGAGCCTGTTATATTTGCATTAGCAAACCCTATACCTGAAATACTCCCTGAAGAGATAAAAGAGGTGAGAGATGATGTTATTATCGCAACAGGTCGTTCTGACTATCCCAATCAAACCAATAATGTATTGGGGTTTCCTTTTATCTTTAGAGGAGCATTAGATGTTAGAGCAAAGAAGATAACCGAAGGTATGAAGATGGCAGCTGCAAAAGCTTTAGCAGCTTTAGCTAAAGAACCTGTTCCTTATTATGTAAAAGCCGCGTATCATAATGATAATATAGAGTACGGAAAAGAGCATATTATCCCACTTCCTTTTAATAAAGAGGCTCTTATTTGGGTTGCTTCTGCTGTAGCTAAAACAGCATTTGAAGAGGGTGTTGCACGTGTTGATAGTTATGATGATGAAGCGTATAGAGAGCAACTCAGATGTTCTATTTACGGAACTTCCGAAAAGGATAAGTGAGGCTAGGGTAGATAAGATTGCTTTTATCTTTAAACAATAAAGAGAGTAGAATATGAATTTAAAGAGTTATTTGAATTTTTATGCACTGTTGCAAGTTGACAAAAGTAGGCAAGAGGATAATCGTGCGTTTGGGTTAGAATATAGCAAACTTAAACATGCACCTACCAAACAACTAGTGGTTTGGACAAAAAGACAGACTCCTAGTCTTAAAAAACCGCTATTGAGTGAAATGTTTTTATCTCATCTGTATAACATAACACTTCTGCTGGCTACTGTTGCTTTACTGCTTGGTTTTTTTTCAGGAGTGGGTCTTCTTAGCTATAGTGGTCATGAGCCAGTAAATGTGATTTATTTTATAGCTATGGTAGTTCTGTTTCCTCTTGCAACAATGGGACTCTCACTCTTTTCTATGTTCAGAGCTAACAATTCACAGAGTCTATTGGTTCACATCTCACCAGCTTTTTGGATGGAGAAAATAGTAAATTTTTTACCATATAAAATCCAAAGTTCACTCCAAGAGGTAAAGATAAATCCTCTGCTTGCCAATTGGCTCATTATCAAACGCTCTCAACTACTTGCATTGATGTTCTCTTTGGGTTTACTCATGGCTCTTTTGGGAATGGTTGTTACAAAAGATATTGCTTTTGCTTGGAGTACCACTCTGCAAGTTTCACCTAAAGAGTTTCATACTATGCTCCATACTCTTGCTTTTGCTTGGAGAGATTTGTTTCCTTGGGCTGTACCTTCTATAGAGTTAATAGAGCAGAGTCAATATTTTAGGTTAGGAGAGAAGCTTGATAGAGAGATGATTTATAATGCTTCTAAGCTTGGAGAGTGGTGGAAATTTTTAGCTTTTGCTACTATTTTTTATGCCATTATCTTGCGTTTTGTAGTTTATTTATTGTCGAAGTTTGGATTACGTAGAGCAGTTAAAAAGTCCTTCTTGACACTATCTGGAGCCAAGAGTCTGCTTATGGAGATGAATGAGCCTATTATATCTACACATGCACATCAAAGTGAAGTAGAATTTATGCAAAAAGATATGAACTATGAGCAGGTGCTAAACTCCTTAGATTCTTCCTATGATATGATACAGGGGTGGGCTATAAGTAAAGATAAGTTAGTAGTTATAAGTGATAGTTTGCAGATTATTTCTCCTAAACTTTTTGAAGTTGGGGGCGGAAATAGCTTGGAAGAAGATAATGAAATTGTTACCATGAGCCATGGAGAGGTGCTACTTTTTACTAAGGGTTGGGAGCCACCAACGATGGATTTTATAGATTTTCTTGAAACACTTGTAAGGTATGCAGATAAAGTAATCATTTGCCCTATAGGTACAGTAGAAAATAGTTATACTTTAGAAGCAAAGCAGGTAACCGTATGGGCTAGAAAACTATTTACATTCAATAGTGAAAAAGTATGGTTAAAAATATCTAAGGCTAAAGCGCTGAGCAGGGAGGCACCAAATGCCGAGTCGTAAACAAAGCACTTTTACGCATCCAAAATTTGCTGTAGTTGGACATCCAAATAAAGGGAAAAGTTCCATCGTTTCATCACTGGCGCTTGATGACTCTGTACAGATATCAGATACACCTGGTACTACTGTAAAAAAACGTAGTTTTCCACTTAAGGTAGATGGGAAAGTGCTATATGAGCTTTTTGATACACCAGGTTTTCAGCGTGCTAGAAGCGTGTTGGCTT
>JAUXGC010000047.1 GCA_030622375.1 Sulfurovum sp. | reverse complement strand
GCGACCAGACATTGTTAAAGTGGTGACCCGTCTAGGATTCGAACCTAGGGCCCATTCCTTAAAAGGGAATTGCTCTACCAACTGAGCTAACGGGTCATATAATTTATATTAATTACTTAAATAATGTGGACGGAATTATAGCTCAGAAACCTTTGATTGTCAAGAGAATTAAGACAAATACTTTAAATTTTTAATACTTCATTTAATTTATCAATAGCAAACATGACTGATTGTTCTTGAACCTCTTCTCTTGAACCTTTAAAGTGGCAATGAAATACCTCTTTATATATAGGTGTAAGTACTCCTATATATACTGTTCCCACAGGTTTTAATTTTGTGCCACCCATAGGTCCTGCAATACCAGAGACTGCTATACTATAATCACTTTTAGCCATCTTTTGGATGCCATCTAGCATTTGTGAAACACACTCTTTACTTACTGCACCAAAGTTTTTTAGAACCTCTTTTTCTACGCCTAACCATCTGTTTTTAATTTCATTTGAGTAGGTAATGCAGGAGCCATTTAAAATATTTGATGCACCAGATATGGCTGTAAATTCTGCAACTAAACGACCACCTGTGCAACTCTCTGCAAAAGATATGGTTTGTCTGTTTTTTGTAAGTATTGTAATAACTTTTTCTGTTGTATTTCTGATATTTTTCATATAGTTATTGTATCAGAAAACCTTGGAAGTGGAGACTTTAGTCCCACTCACAGCTATGATTATTTGGCAATTTGTATGATTTGTCTGTAGTTTGAACTTTTGGTGGGAATAAAGTCTCCACTTCCTAAGAGCACACAAAGTAGATTATAATAGATTTTTAGATATAATCACGAGATAATATAAGACTAAGGTATTATCGACAATGGATTTTAAAGACACACTTCTCCTCCCTAAAACTGACTTTCCGATGCGTGGAAATCTTCCAACTAATGAGCCTAAAAAATATAATGCATGGTTTGATGCAGACATTTATGAACAGATGAAAAGCAAACGTGATGGTGCCCAAATGTTTACGCTTCATGATGGTCCTCCGTATGCCAATGGTGATATTCACATTGGACATGCACTTAACAAAGTACTCAAAGATATAATTTTAAAATATAACTATTTTCAGGGTAAAGCTGTTCGCATGACTCCAGGTTGGGACTGTCATGGTTTGCCTATAGAGCAGAAAGTAGAAGAGAAGCTTGGTAAAAGTAAAAAAGAAGCAATGCCTACACAGAAGTTCAGAGAGTTGTGTAGAGAACATGCAGCAAAGTTTGTTGATATTCAAAGAGATGGTTTTAAAAGTCTAGGTGTTATTGCAGATTGGAAAAATCCTTATGTGACTATGGATTTTAAATTTGAAGCGAACATTTACAGAACACTTTGTGAGGTTGCCAAAAAAGGTTTACTGGTTGAAAGACATAAGCCTATCTTTTGGTCATGGGCTGCTCGTACAGCACTTGCAGATGCAGAGGTGGAGTATGAAGATAAAGAGGATTACTCTATCTATGTTCATTTTGAGTTGACTGATGCAGCCAAAGAGAAGATAGGCGTAGAGGGTAAAGCAGGGCTTGTCATTTGGACCACAACTCCTTGGACACTCCCCTCAAATACAGGCATCTCTTTAAATCCTGAAGAGATGTATGTGTTGACTGATGATGGGCATATTGTAGCAGAGGCACGTTTTGATGCGATGATAGAAGAGGGTGTGGTTAGTGGACATGCTTCAAGAAAGATAGCAGCAACAGAGATGGAAAATCTTTTAGCAATCAACCCTGTAAATGGACGTACATCTAAAGTAGTCCTTGGCGACCACGTGCTTATGGATGGTGGTACTGGTTGTGTACATACTGCTCCTGGGCACGGCGAAGATGATTATAAAGTGGGACTCAAATATGGTCTTGAAGTGGTGATGCCAGTAGATGAGCGTGGGTGTTTTGATGAGTCTGTAGTAGGACTGAATCTTTTGCCAAATCCCGAAGAGTTCGTGGGTATGCATATCTTTAAAGCTAATGAACCTATTTTGGAAATATTAGGCGATTCATTACTGAAACAGAGTAAATTTATGCACTCTTATCCTCACTGCTGGAGAACAAAAAAGCCACTTATTTACAGAGCGACAAATCAATGGTTTATCTCTATAGATGATAAGGCTCAAGGCGCAGAGAACACACTTAGAGATACGGCACTTAATGCCATAGAAAATGTTGATTTTTATCCTAAGACATCTAAAAATCGTCTTAAGCCGATGATAGAGGGAAGACCTGACTGGTGTATATCTCGTCAGCGTTCTTGGGGAGTGCCTATAGCGTTCTTCAGAATTAAGAGCACAAAAGAAGTTATTTTTGATGCAAATATTTTAGAGCACGTAGCAAACTTGTTTGATACACATGGGGCAGATGCTTGGTACTCCATGAGCAATGCAGAACTATTGCCTGCTGATACAAAGTATAATCCTGATGACTTAGAAAAAATCTCTGACATTTTAGATGTATGGTTTGATTCTGGCTCAACTTGGAATTCAGTGTTAAGTTCAAGCAACTATGACGCGGGACAATACCCAGCGTCACTTTACATTGAAGGTTCTGACCAGCATAGAGGCTGGTTCCAGTCTTCTTTGCTTCTCTCTGCCGCAGTCAATGAAGTATCACCATATAAAACACTTATCACTCACGGATTTACTGTGGATGATAAAGGTGAGAAGATGTCTAAGTCTAAGGGTAACGTTATTGCTCCAGATAAAGTTATCAAGCAGTATGGTTCTGAAATACTCAGACTATGGGTTGCTCTTTCTGACTACCAGAGTGACTTGAAAATTTCGGATGGTATCTTAAAGCAGACTGCAGAGCAATATAGAAAGATACGTAACACATTTAGATTTTTACTGGCAAATGTAGATGACTTAGAAGAGTATGTGTCTAACGATGCTTATGGAGAGTTAGACAGATGGATACTTGCTAAGGCAGGTGAGGTTTTTGCTTCAGTGAAGACAAGTTTTGATGAGTATGATTTTTTACGAGGATTTGCAACACTTAACCACTTCATCACCAATGAGCTTTCAGGTATATATATGGATATTACCAAAGACAGACTTTACTGTGAAGATAAAAATGACCCTTCTAGGCGTGCCACACAGTCAGCAATGGCACATATATCTAAAGCTATGTTGGGGCTTGTGGCTCCTGTACTTACATACACAGTAGATGAGATACTCGAATATGCACCAGCTCTTTTCAAAGATGGTATGGAAAATGTATTTGATTTAGTATATGTTGAGGTGCCCCAAGTTGCAGTCCCTTTTGATGATAAGATACTTTTGGAAGCTAGAGAGAAATTTTCTGAAGCTATCGACACTCTTAAAAAGGAGAAGATTATTAAATCAACTCTTGAGTTAGGGATAGCAGGCAATATAAAAATTTTGCCTATTAGCAACAGTAAAGACCTTGAAGATTGGTTCGTAGTTTCAGCTATGAAAGAGCACTCTAAAAGTGAGCAGATTGCAAGTTTTGAAGTAGAGGGTAAAACATTTACAGTACACAAAGCATCTGCCTTTAAATGTCCAAGATGCTGGAGATTTACAAGTACTTCTGAAGAGTGTGCTTGCCAAAGATGTCTAGAAGTTGTCGCTTAATGTTTGATATGACTCAGCCTATTCAAATGGAAGTAATTGTGGGTTCGATTGTTTTCATATTCGGATTGGTTGGTATTGGGTTGGGTGTTGTGGCGTATTATAAGAAGAAATTAAAGATAAAGTAGGGATGATTTTATGAAATATATTTTGATTGTATTGGTAATGACATTTTCAGCTTTGAATGCAGACTCATCAAGTGATGCTAAGCTAGAAGCATTGGATGAAAAAATTGCTATTATTGATAAGGATAATAAAGTATTGGATAGAATTGGAAAGGCAATGGGGTTATCGAAATAAATCTATTTATGCTAAAATATATAAACAACTTCTAAAAAGGAGTCAATATGCAACTAGTAACACTTGAAATATCTGATGATTATTATAGTAAGTTTCTTCATCTTGTGGATGCTTTACCCTCGGAAAAAATACATTTAAAAAATGAAAAATCATCTATGGATAATGAGATAGATAGTCGAATTGATGGTTATTTGAAAGATAAATCTATAGCTGTTGATTTTACGTCTGGTATGGGTAAACTGAAAGAAAAGTTACTAGCAAAGTGAAAGTCATTCATCTGCCAAGATTTGATGAAGAGCTTGAAGTTGTGATTAACTTTATAGCTGAAGATAGTCTTAATAGGGCTATAAATTTTTTAGATGAACTTACCGAAAAAATCTTAGAGATACTAAATTATCCTCATAGTTATCGAGAAAGAACAAATTCAAAATATAGCGAAAGTAGAGAGCTTATCTATAAGGGATATTGCGTACCTTTTTATATAGATGACGAGGAAGATACTATTGTTATCTTAGGGATTTATAATCAAAACCTATGGAAAGAAGATTAATTTTTCCTCTCTCATAACTTCCAAAACAACTTTTAGCTATAATCACGACAATATATAAAATGCATAGGAAAACACTGTGATTACTTTAAAAGAAGCATTAACAAAATCCAATGAAGAAATGGCAACATTGAGAGTTGAACTTGAGACCAAAGCAAAAGAGTCTAACTTAAATGCCTATATAGGGTTTGAGAGTTCAGGTGAGGGTGTGCCTATTTTGATTAAAGATAATATTCAAGTTGAGGGGTGGAGTGTTACTTCTGGTTCTAAAATTCTTCAAGGGTACATAGCTCCTTATGAAGCTACTGTTATAAAAAACCTTAAATCCAAAGGTATGATGGCATTTGGTAGATCTAATATGGATGAGTTTGCTATGGGTTCAACCACAGAGAGCTCTTATTATGGGGTAACCATAAATCCACATGGAGACCATAGAGTTCCAGGTGGAAGCTCTGGTGGTTCTGCCGCTGCTGTTGCAGGCGGTATTGCTATTGCAGCACTGGGTTCAGATACGGGCGGTTCTATTCGTCAGCCAGCTGCTTACTGTGGAGTAGTGGGAATGAAGCCAACATATGGAAGGGTAAGTCGTTTTGGTTTAGCAGCGTATGCTTCTAGTCTTGACCAGATAGGACCTATAGCCCAAAATGTAGAAGATGCGGCTATTCTTTATGATGCTATTAAGGGGCACGATGACAGAGATTCTACTTCAGCAGATTTTGAGATAGAAGATATCGCTAACAATATGGATAGTAGCAGAAATCTTACTATAGCAGTCATTGATAACTATATCTTGGAAGCTGACGAGGATATACAGAAAGCGTATGCCAAAACAGTAAAAGCACTGGAAGAGGCTGGGCATACTGTTGTACATAAAAATATGCAAAATACGAAGTATGATATAGCAACATACTACATTTTAGCTACAGCAGAAGCAGCAACAAATCTTGCCCGTTTTGATGGAGTAAGATACGGCAGAAGAGCAGAGTCTAAAAATACCCAAGAGCTTTTTTACAATACAAGAAGTGAGGGGTTTGGAGAAGAGGTTAAGAGGCGTATTTTACTTGGAAACTTTGTACTCTCTTCTGGTTATTATGATGCATATTATATAAAAGCACAGAAAGTAAGGCACCTCATAAGAGATGAGTTTAATGCTATCTTTGAAGAGGCAGATTTGATTTTATCGCCAGTTGCTCCGAGTGTAGCACCCAAAATAGGAGCATCTGGAGACCCACTTGAAATGTACAAGAGTGACATGTATACCATAGCCATTAACCTTGCAGGGCTTCCAGCCATTTCTATGCCTGTGGCAAAAAATGATGAAGGTATGCCTATAGGTTTACAACTTATTGGCGAAGCATTTAGTGAAAAAACGCTTTTTGACGGTGCGTATAGCATGGAAAAAGCTGTAAAATATACAAAATAAGGAAGAGTTATGAGAATTAAAAAAAGAGCATTAACATTTGAAGATGTATTGTTGGTACCGCAACATTCACTTGTCCTTCCTAAAGAAGTCAGTATAAAAAGTCAACTCACTAAACGAGTAACACTTAATACACCTATCGTCTCAGCGGCTATGGATACGGTAACTGAATATAGAGCGGCTATCGCTATGGCACATTTAGGAGGCATAGGTATTATCCATAAAAATATGGATATTGAGACACAGGCGAAGCAGGTTACTAAAGTCAAAAAGTCTGAGAGTGGTATTATTATAGATCCTATATACATTTCACCAGATAAAGCAGTTGGAGATGCAGATGCCTTGATGAGTGAATATAAGATTTCAGGTGTTCCTGTTGTAGATGAAAATATGAAGCTTCTAGGTATCATCACAAACCGTGATATGCGTTTCATTACTGATATGAGTCTTATCATTTCGGATGTTATGACTAAAGCACCTCTAGTTACTGCAAAACCAGGTATTACACTTGAAGATGCGGCCAAAGTACTTCAAGAGCACAAGATAGAGAAGCTACCTATCATAGATGACAATAATATACTTCAAGGTTTAATAACCATTAAAGATATTGAGAAAAAAGAGAAATTTCCTAATGCGAACAAAGATGAACATGGTCGCCTAAGAGTAGGTGCAGCTATAGGTGTAGGTCAACTTGACCGTGCTACTGCACTGGTAGAAGCAGGGGTTGATGTTCTTGTATTGGACTCTGCACATGGGCATTCACAAGGCATTATAGATACACTCAAACTTATTAAAAAAGAGTTAGATGTAGATGTCATAGCAGGCAATATTGCAACTGATGCTGCGGCACAAGATCTCATAGATGCAGGAGCTGATGCAGTAAAAGTTGGTATAGGACCTGGGTCTATTTGTACTACGCGTATCGTTGCGGGTGTTGGTGTACCTCAAATCTCTGCCATAGACGAAGTAGCTCGATTAGCTAATCCTCTTGGTGTACCTGTTATCGCTGATGGTGGCATTAAATACTCTGGTGACGTAGCTAAAGCCTTAGCCGTGGGTGCTAGTTCAGTTATGTTGGGTTCGGCATTGGCAGGTACATACGAGGCACCTGGTGAAATGATACTTTTTAACGGTAGACAGTTTAAAGAGTATAGAGGTATGGGGAGCATAGGTGCTATGAATAAAGGAAGCACAGACAGATACTTCCAAGAAGGGACAGCATCAGATAAGCTTGTACCAGAAGGTATAGAAGGTCGTGTACCTTACCGTGGTAAAATAGCTGATGTCGTACATCAAATGGTAGGTGGTCTCAGAAGTTCTATGGGGTATTGTGGTTCAGAGTCTATCAAAGTATTTTGGGAAAAAGCAGAGTTTGTTGAAATCACAGCGGCTGGACTTAAAGAGAGCCATGTGCATGATGTTACTATTACCAAAGAGAGTCCGAATTATCATGGATAATCTGCAGGGTGGGTTTTTGACCCACCAATGTGGCAGTTAGCATATAATTACATATTCTCCGAGAGCCTTAATAGAGTGTTGGGTAGAGAGGGATTTGGATAGAAACAGTTCTGCTTTAACACTTCTTAAAGCTGTAAATTACTATACTTTAGGGCTATAAATACTTTACTGGATTTAAAAGAGGGAATAATAAAATGGTTATTACACTAAGTGATACAAGTGGAATAAAGCAATATGGTGCTCCACGAGCCATAAAAAAAATATTACTATTTACATTACTCTTTGCAATACTGTTTATAGGAGGACTCCTTTTCTATATTCAAAGCTTAAATAGTAAAGTGCTAAACTTAGAACACAATAATAAAACACTCGCAAATATAATGCAAAAAGACAGTACTCTGCGTGAAACTTTTGAAAAAAAACAATTGGAATTAGATACTGTTAAAAAAGAGAAGTTAGAACTTAAAACAAAACTAGAACAAGAAAAAGTAGCATTAGAAAAGAAATTACAAGAGAAAATAAAACAGCTACTTGTAGATAATGAAAAAATTGAGAGCCAAAATAGAATTACACATAAAGAAAAGAATGAAAGCTATAAGCTATTAGATGAATTAACTACAGAGATAAAACAAATAGAAAAAGAGCTTGAAAAAGAGATCAAAATCAAAGAGAAGTTGAAAAAAAAATTATCTTTTAAAATAAAAAGAAAAAAAGAAAAGATAAAAAAAGAGCAAGATTATAAAAAAAGACTGGCTCAAAGAAAACTTAAAAGAGAAAAACTTTTAGCTAAAATAGCTAAAGCAAAATTAGGTAAACGCTATGTATGGGGTGCAGTTGGTCCAGCTACATTTGACTGTTCCGGTTTTACTTCATATGTGTATAAAAAAACAGGTGTGAATATACCAAGGACTTCCAGAGAACAATCTAAATATGGAAAGTACATACAAAGAAAATCTTTAAAACCGGGTGACCTTATTTTCTTTGATACTTCAAGAAGAAAGAAAGGTATTGTAAATCATGTAGGTATTTATTTGGGAAATAATAAATTTATACATGCAAGTTCTGCAAAAAAATCTGTAGTAGTTACAAGTCTGGGAAAGTCTTTTTATAGTAATCGTTATAAATGGGCAAGAAGAGTTATAAATTAAATTAAAAGAGGAGAAGAGTTAATAATGTTTGGAAAAAATGTAAAAACTAAACCGGTTGCAACACATAGTTCTACAATCATAACAGGATGTATGGAAATTAGAGGCAATATCAAAGGGTGTGGAGAGATACACATTGACGGTACGGT
>JAUXGC010000151.1 GCA_030622375.1 Sulfurovum sp. | reverse complement strand
GCATCCCTAAAGATGTCAAAGATGCTGAAAATTTTTCCACCTATGAAGCATTTAACAGCTCAACATATAGATGGGTCAACCAAGAAGAGCTTAACACTTTTGGTATTGAAAATAGTGAAAATAGTTTTATGTTTGAAGAAGCTGGGGTGTGTGATGCTCCCCAAATGTGTAGGGAAATTGTAGAGCAAGTTGAGTTTAGGCAGATAGATGTAAAAAGTTTAGTTAGAGATAATAAAAATTGGATTATAGATAGAGAAGATAGACACCCATTAAGAGCAAAAAATATTGTTTTAGCAACGGGCTATCAAAATAATCTTTTTGATATGCGATATATGGGAGTAAGAGGCACTTGGGGGTCTCGTGGAGACTATATTAGCTCATTGGATTTAGATGTGAGCACGCATAAAAACATCTCTATTTCTGCCAATATAGATGGTATTGTTAAGATAGGTGCAACACACAATAAATTTAAAGAGCCTTGTATTGTTTGTAATGGAGAACCACTAAAAGGTTTATTTGAGAGTGCTTCACAAATGGTAAATACAAGTGATTTTATACTTAAAGAGACTTTTTGCGGTATGCGTTCTGGGTCTAGGGATTATTTTCCACTTGCGGGAGCAGTGATAGATGTGCCCTATATGTTGGAAAATTATCCCACTGTTAAAAGAGGAGCAAAGCCAGAGTTGAAATATATAGAAAATCTCTATATATGTAATGGCTTAGGTGGTCGTGGCTTTGTTTTTGCACCATTGATGTCTAAAATGTTGGCTGAATATATTGTAGATGAAAAAGAGATAGATAGCCACGTAAATCCCGATAGACTGTTTTTGAAATGGTGTAGAAAGTTGTAGGGTTGATACTCTTGTTCGCCTTACGATTTCCACTTAGGCTTCTCAGAAATATGGGGAAAGCCATCTAACAACTCTTGAGGTTTAAAATTTGGTTTATATGCAAAGGCCTTGCATCCATCTACCCAGTACCCCAAATAGATCCAAGGTAACTCTAAAATTTTGGCAAGTTTTATTTGGTAAAGCAGAGAGAATGTCCCCAAAGATAGATTGGCATAATCTGGGTCATAATAGAAGTAGATGGAACTAATGCCGTCATCAAGTATATCTATAAGGTCGACACCTACAAGTTTGTCATCTATGATATAAAGCACCTCTTTGCCAAAATCTTGTGCACCATCTACAAAATTTTCATGATACTCTCTCTGGGAAACGCTACGATGTTGCCACTCATCTTTGATGCTTTTAAAATGGTGATATTTGTTATAGAGGTCTATATGGTTTTGTGTAAGTGTAGGCTTTTGAACAATAATTTTAGTCTCTTTATTGCGTTTAATAGACTTTTTTTGTGATTTAGTATAGTGGTATTGTTTCACATCTATACGAAGACTTTTGCATTCGTTGCAGCTATTGCATATAGGGTGAAAGTAGTACTTGCCAAAACGTCTCCATCCTCTTGTTGCGACAGCGGTAGCAAAAGTTTTACTGGCTTTGTTTACATATTTGTAGTTCATTCGTACTTTATTGCCAGGAATATACGCACAGTCATAATCTATCATAGAAAAATCTGTTGATGGTGGGTTTAGTAAATCTAACTCTTCATTCATATTTTCTATTATACCTTTTTATCTATAATCGCGATTATACCCAAGTTAGTGTAAAATTATTACAAAAAATAAGGTAAATATGTTTCTGTATCAACCAACCTCTGGCTACTGCTACAATAGTGACTCTATCTTTTTGTATGATTTTATTTCAAGCTTTAATCCTAAAGGCTCACTGCTTGATGTAGGTTGTGGTGTAGGTATTATCTCACTACTTCTAAGTCGTGACTTCAATATAGAAACAACGATTATAGACAAACAAGATAAGATGTTAGAGTATGCAAAACATAATTATGCTATTAACAATCTAGAGGCTAGGAGCCATTTGGGAGATTTTATAGAGTTGAAGAGTAAAGATAAGTTTGATTATATTATTTCAAATCCACCTTTTTACGGTAGTGGCGTAACTCAAAGTGAAAATATACATTTAAATATTGCGAGATATGCACACCATTTGCCAATAGTAGAGTTTATTCCAAAAGTAAAACAGTTACTTAAGCCAAGAGGATGGTTTATTTTTTGTTATGATGCAAAACAGATTAGTTTACTTTTGTATCATTTGAAAAAAAATAGGATAAACCCTGAAAAAATAGAGTTTTTGCACTCAAAATTTGATAAAGAGTCAAAACTTGTTATGATAGCAGCAAGAAACAACTCTAAATCTATGGTACAAATACTTCCACCATTTATAGTATTTGATGATAAAAATGTATATAGAGAAAAAGCTAGAAAAGTATTTCAAAGAGCGAATACACACAGCATAAAAGGTGATTTTTAGTGGAACTCATAGAGCAAAAAGGTTATAACTATAAATTTAATGCAAGAGAATGTGAAGCTTGTGGTGGACACTGCTGTACTGGTGAAAGTGGTTATATTTGGGCGAAGCATGTAGAGATTGAGAAGATGGCAGAGTTTGTTAACCTTACAGTGGAAGATTTTGCTACAATGTATTTAAGAAAAGTAAAACATCGTTACTCACTTATAGAAAAAGAGATAGACAAAAATAATTTTGCTTGTATATTTTTTGATGAGACTATAAAACGATGCGCTATCTATCCTGTTCGACCTTTACAGTGTCGTACATTTCCCTTTTGGGAACAGTTTAAAAATAATAAAAAAGAGGTAAAAAAAGAGTGTCCTGGTATCGTATAGTATTGTCTTTTGTCATTGTTATGTTTTTGCACATAGGAGTTGTTCAGGCAAAAGAGCTTAGAGTGTTAAATGAAGATAGTCTTATAGTGCAGGGACTTCTGTATGAAGAGTATAAAGCCTATCACCTTAGTAGAGAGGTGTATGGAAAGCTTTATGACTATACGGGAGCAAAAGTATATCTTTTTAAAGAAGCTACATCTGCACTACTTGGTAAAACCCATATTAAAGAAAGTATAGATAGATTGAAACTCTGGGAGAAAGAACATTCAGATACGCTAGAAGTTAAACGGCTTTTAATTCCTCTTTATCTTACAATAAATCAAACACAAGAAGCTAAGACCCAGGCAGAATATCTCATTGAGAGATCTAGTGAAGCTAAAGATATAGAGTTGGCATCAAATCCTTTTCTTTATGCTGGAGAGTTTAGAAGAGCTCTTACTCTTTTGTCTGCTGTTTATGAAAAAACTCCTAAAGAAAGTGTTCTTTTGCGTATGGTTATTATTATGGATGAATACATCAATGAGAGAACCAAAGCTATACAACTCTTAGAAACATATCGTCATATGAATGTAGCCAGTAATGAGGCTTATTTTAAACTTTTGTCACTCTATGCAAAAGAGAACAATATAGATGGTATTTTATCTACATATAAAGT
>JAUXGC010000100.1 GCA_030622375.1 Sulfurovum sp. | reverse complement strand
GTATCTTTATTTAGATAAGGTAACATTGAAGTAACAATTGTATCTTATAATTTAATAGATTAAGTCATTATTCTATTGATTTGGTTGATAAGTATATTATATAAAGGATTTAATTATGAAAAAAGATATAAAAAGTCGTAGAAGTTTTTTCTCTAAAATGTTTGCTGTGAGTGCAAGTGGAGTAGCGTTATTGTCATCTTCTGCATATGCTAGAGGCCAAGGCCAAGGCCGTGGTGGTCAAGGAGGTCGTGGTGGTCAAGGAGGTCGTGGTGGTCAAGGTGGTGGTATGGTTATTGGAGGAACTACACTTACGCAAGAGCAAAAAGATGAACTCTTTTTTATCTATCAGGAAGAGAAAGTGGCTAGAGATGTTTATATTACACTTGGAAATCTTTATCCTATGGAGAGTACATTTGCAAGTATTCAGTTTTCTGAACAAAGACATATTGATGCAGCAAAAAGACTCTGTGATGGATATGGAGTTGATGTATCTGGAGTCAATGAAGATGGAGTAGGTAATTTTGTACTTCCTGTATGGCAAGATTTCTATGATACATGTATCTCTATGGGTAATGAATCTTTACTGGATGCATTAAATGTAGGTGAACTTGTTGAAGTTACCGATATAAAAGATTTGGATCATGCTATAAATGACCTTGATATGCCTGATGATGTTGTTAGGATATATGAAAATTTAAGAGAGGGCAGTTATAACCATCTTGAAGCATTTCGTGCTGCAATAGCTAGAAATAGTTAGAAAATTTTTAATGACTCTAAATAATAAAATAGATGATAACATCTTGCAGCCAGAAGAGATTGTTAAGAGATATTACAAGTCTCTTTATGGTGGTGACATTCACGATGTAAGAGAGCTAATGACCCCAAAATCTTACTATATGGCCTTAGAGTCTTTAGGATTAAAACTCTCTTTTAAAAATCCTATATTTAAAAAAGAGTTAGAAAGTATTGGAGATGATAATCTTGCACTACGTAGTGTAGAGAAACAGCTTTCCATAGAGCTTTTATCTCGCAACCTATCTCCGATTATTAGCATAAAGCAGGTTAAGGAAAACGGAAATACGAGAAAAACCGTATATTATACAGAAGATGGAAAAGCAAAAGAGCTCTATTTTTCACAAGAAAATACTACTTGGAAAATTAACTATTATGCAGGCTGCAAAGTTTGCTGATTGTGAGCAAAAGAACACAGCAGGTATTTTATATACACATCTCTTGTTTAAGTTTTTCCTGATTGAGTTTTTTTATAAGTTTAGTTGAAAGTACAGTGTAGTGTTCTTCATCCAAATTTAGTTTACTTTGTATCTCTTGAATAGATGTTTTGTCTGCCCAAGCTCTTAAAAGTTTTAACTCTTTTTTTGTAAGTTTTACTTTAAGTACTTTTAGTAGTAGTTCCTCTTCTTTGAGAGGTCTTACAAGTTTTTTAATGTGTTTTTCTATCTCTTGGTTTAATGTTGACAATCTGTCTCCTGTTTATTTTGTAAAATGTAGTATAAAATAGTATCCAATACCCGCTAAAATAATGGTACCAAAAACGTTGAGTGCCATATTGGCAAAGGCATGTATGTAATCTCCTGATTCAAGCAAAAAGAAGCTCTCTATGGCAAAAGTGGAGTAGGTTGTAAGTGCTCCTAGTATGCCTGTAACCATAAAAGTTTTAAGATGTGGAGAGAGTGCAGTGTTAAGGTGAAAATATGCAAACAACATACCAATTATAAGGCTTCCTAGTAAGTTTACTGCTAATGTTCCAAATGGAAGAGCATGTGCAAAGTGTCTATTTACCGCACCATTAATAAAAAGACGCAGTGTGGCACCTATGGCACCACCACTAGCGACTGCGATGATTGTTAGTATATTCGTCATCTATTGCCTTTTGCATTTGAGTATGCAGCATCTCATACCAATTATCTTCAGCGTTTTTAACATCGATAGTCGGTAAGAATTTATAATATACAGTTCCACTGTGCCCTGTTCTTTCATGCTCATTAAGTATCCATTTGCTACCTGTAATTACAATAGGTTGCACCTTGAGTTCCAGCCTTTCTGCTATAATTTTTGTACCTTTTTTAAATGATAGCAAAGGCTGTTTTTTTGTTCTTGTTCCTTCAGGAAAAATAGCTACAGGTCTATGTCTAACTTCTTTGGATTCTCTCACGTCTTTTATAAGTTTTATGAGTCCTGCTTTATTTCCTCTGTCAAGTGATATCATCTCAGCATGACGCAAAAGATTTCCAAACCATGGGGTATCAAAAAGTTCCTTTTTTGCAACCCATCTAAGGTGATGGTTTTGTAATGCTTCCATGGCTACAATGTCAACAACTCCCTGATGATTCATAACATATATATCTGCATCACTATCCATAATGCCTTCTTGCGAGAGTTTGCCTCCCATCATATAGAGTGTTAAACGGTTAATGTGATGCACGAGAGTACTCTTGTGTTTGCCAAACATCATTAATGCTGGTATCATAAGCACAGCGGTATTAAATGATATAGCAAAAGCCCCCCAGTAAAATCTAATCTTTGCAAATATTTTCATCTCTAATCCATCCTATTATCCCTTTTTTGTACTCTACTTTTTTGAATTCACCACGAACTCCAAGTAGCATAGTTTCAAACTGCTGATCTATATTTGTACTTATGGTACTTGTTTGTGTAGGTAAAATATAAAGTGGAGCTCCTTGTTCAATGCATATCTTCTTGTGAGGTATATAAAAAGTTAAAAGTGTAATAAAAGAGACTGCACCAAGAACCAAATAAAAAAAATCTTTTTTTATTAAAAACATAAATAAGGAAAAGAGTGCCAGAATTATAAATGTATATTTCTTGAGTTTCTCAAAGCTATCTTCTTTTGGATGCAAATCTGACTGGGATACAACACTGGTATTTGCAAGTTCTGTTGGTATTTGAAGAGAAATATACTGTTTTTTTATGGTATTAAAATAGTTAAACTCTAAAATTTTTTGAGAGGCTGGAAGTACAATATAAAACTCTGCTTTAACTTTTGCATACTCTCTTTTGATATACTCAAGACCAAATGTTTCAGTACTGCCTAGTCGCATATCTTCAAGGTTTGCTTCATTTGCTTCTATGGAAAATATAACTAAATGACTATTTTCATCATAATTAGAGATTTGATAGCTCTTTATTTTCATGTCAGTCGCAATAACAGAACAGAAATTTACTATATTTTTTAGTTGGGAAACAGGGATATTTTGAGGCTCAAGTGACATATCTACATTGTCAGATACAATAAATAGCCTAGGAATATATATGTTGTTTTTAGAAGCTTTAAAATAAAAAGTATAAAAAAGACTATTTCCATTATGTATAAGTAGAGGCTCCTTAAATAGAGGAAAAACATCACTTGAAGTCTCAAATTGAAATTTGGGATTATTGTTGTATTCTGTAGTGTCTATGATTGTAACAGGGAAAAGTTGGTTTTCATATACTTTTTTTGGTATATAGCTGTAGCTGTAGTCGTCTTGGGCACCAAGTAGGGTAGTCGAGAGATAAAACATTCCTAGTAACATCAAAAAAAAGCGAGTGTATAACATTAAGAGTTAAAATCCTTGGAGCATACGAATACCATCTTCACTTCCTAAAATAGCTTCAAGAGCACGCTCTGGGTGAGGCATAAGCCCAAATACATTTTTAGCTTCATTACATACACCGGCAATGGAAGCAACTGAACCGTTGACCACTATAGGATTTCCATTTTCATCTGAATAGTGAAGCAGTATCTGTTCATTGTCTTTAAGTTTTTTAAAACCTTTCTCGTCAATATAATAGTTGCCATCTGCATGGGCAATAGGAATATTAAGTACTTCGCCTTTTTCACATCTGTTTAAAAAAGAATTGTTGTTGTTTACTACGCATAAGTTTTGATGTTTGGATATAAAGTGAAGGTTGTTATTGCGTTTTAATGCCCCAGGAAGTAATCCTGCTTCTGTAAGAATTTGAAAGCCATTACAGATACCAAGTACTTTACCGCCATCTTTTGCATAGCTTTTTACCGCTTTCATAATGGTTGAAAATCTGGCAATAGACCCCGAACGAAGGTAGTCACCATAAGAGAAGCCACCTGGTACAACAACAAGGTCGACATCTTTAGGTAGTTTATCGTTTTCATGCCACACAAGCTCTGTTGTATGTCCCAACTTTTCAAAAGCATACTGGGTATCAAACTCACAGTTTGTCCCTGGAAATCTAAGTATAGCTACTTTCATTAGTTTAGCTCTATAGTATAATCTTCTATAACAGTATTGGCAAGTAGTGTTTCGCACATCTCTTTTGCCTGAGTTTTGGCCTCATCTTCATCATCTGTATTGAGTTGAAGAATAATTTGTTTCCCTATTCTAACATCAGCTACGCCTTTAAATCCAAGTGAATCAAGCGCATGATGTGCCGCTTTTCCTTGAGGATCCAACACACCATCTTTTAAAAATACATTTACTGTTACTTTCATTTATTTATCCCCCAATATTCTATTTAATACTTCTTCGTAAGCTACTTTGAGTCCACCAAGTCCCTCTCTAAATCTATCTTTGTCCATCTTCTCGCCACTCTGACTGTCCCAAAGTCTAAAGTTGTCTGGACTCAGTTCGTCAATAAGTATAATATTGCCATCCATATCTCTACCAAACTCAAGTTTAAAATCAACTAGAGTAAGATTACGTTTGGCATAAAAATCTTCAAGTAAAAAGTTTATTTTTCTAGCCATATAACGGATATAGTCAAGTTCAGAAGCATCTTCTACCAACTCCAAAAGAATACAGTGCTGATCATTGAGCTTGGGGTCACCAAGTTCATCATTTTTATAGTCAAATTCTACTAGTGTAAATGGAAGTATTTTTCCATCTTCTATGCCAAGATTTCTACTAAGGCTACCTGTAGCAATGTTTCTTACTATAACCTCTATATAAATGACATCAGCTTTTTTATGTAGCATATGATTATCATCAAGCATCTCTACAAAATGAGAGGGTACACCTTTTTTATTTAAGTACTTAAATAGTTCTGTAGAAATTTTGTTATTGAGGGCGCCTTTGCCCTCTTCACTTGATTTTTTTGCACCATTAAAAGCCGTGAGGTCATCTTTAAACTCTGATATATATAATTCTTCGTTTTCTGTTGACCAGATTTTTTTTGCTT
>JAUXGC010000179.1 GCA_030622375.1 Sulfurovum sp. | reverse complement strand
TTACTCTTTATCTTATAATTATCTGTTACAATCGTATATTTATCATACTTGAGTTTACTGTTTTGTCCTAAAATAACTATTTTTTTTACTCTCTTATTATTTACCATATCTGTAGAGTTTAAAAGCTTTTTCAAATCTATATCTATATTTTTAATATCTATTTGTGACTTGCCAGAGTTAAAATGCAAACGTTTATCAAATGCATAAAAATCTACACCGTTTTTTGTAACTTTTCCACTGCATGGTATAGTTGTATAATGGACATCTTTTTTAGCATAAAATAAACACTCTTTTCTATGAAGTTTTCCTTTAAAATTATAAGTTTTAAAATCTTTTGTTGTAATGTCAAGTGCACCGTTATCTATATAAATATTTTTCAAATAAGGCTTTATTTTCCTTATCTCTTTTACTTGTATTAAAAAATCTTTAGGACGATTTACCATTTTCATATTTAATATAGGTATATCAACCGTAATATTTTTTTTATAATCCAATACAAATGGCAGTAGTTTGTTTTTCATGACAAAGAATTTCTCTGTTTTTCCACCAATGCTAATATATTTTGCATTAAGAGCAAGCTTAGCCTTTTTTGATTTTACATCTATGGTTCCATTTACCCTACCTGCATACCAACTATCTTTTAAATCAACATTTTTAAGAACAATAAGCCCCTTGTCGAACTGTACATTTCCTTTAAGTACAGGTAGTTTTACCTTATGTATAGAGACATCTCCTTCTCCCAAGTCTATATTGACAAATACTGAAATCTTATTTTTAGTTGATTTTTTTAACGGTATTTTTAGCTTAACAGACACATCTGCTTTAGCATTTTTCTGCTCTACTGGAATATTTAACTTATAGGCTTTCAATATCTTTTGTACCACACTGTCTATAGGTGTTTTTATACTCAAGTCAAGGTTTAGAGTTGTAGGGTGTGTTTTTTGTAAATCTATAATAGATACTTTACTTCCTTCTAAACTTCTATTTTCATAAGTTGGATTTTCTAAGTCAAAATGGAGTCCATAATTTTCATAAGTCAACACAAGACTCTCTGCCAATACAGGAGATAACTCTTCTTTGTAGTAAATTTTTACATCTTCAATAAACGCATCTCCTTTAAGTGCATCAAAATCTATTTTAAAGTTACCATCTTCAATCTCGCCTTTTCCTGTTAAAGAACGCAATGTGTACTTTTTTGCCTCAATTTTATCAACAATCCAACTTTTTGTAATCTTTCCTAGTGGAAGTTTTTCCATAAGTGGCTTTAGCGTAGTAAATGTATCACTGCTTAAAGAGAAATTTATGATATTTGTAATTTTACTTGCTTTAAATTTTCCTTTTATCTCATAAGCATCAAAATCACCGCTTATCTCCAGTGTATCATTTTTAAGAGAGTATTTAAGCTCTCCTCGTATATTAATTTTATCTTTTTTAATATGGAGCATAGAGACATTTGCAAGATAATTGTCTCCTTCTCTTTGTATGTTTCCAGCTATCTCATAATCATCACTGCTAATATATAGTATGTCATCTGCAATGATAATGTTTAATTTATTATCATTAAAGTAAATATTTTTCAATTCTATATAGTCAAAAAAAGTAAAAAGGTATTTAATATTATCAAAAGTAGTATCCATATTACTCAAAGATGGTTTAGATTTACTTTTAGGTATGATTATATTATCTACTTGAAGTGTCAACTTTTTATCTAGTTTTATGTATAATCCATCTATCTCATAGTAACCAAAAGTCAGTTTATCTATCTGGATGCCTGCCTTGAGCCAAAAAAAAAGAGTCGCAAAAAGGACAACAAGAAAGATGAGTATATTACGTAATATTACATGGACAGTATTGGCAAAAAATATTGTACTAGTTTTTATCATCTCATTTGCCTTTTATATCACACTCCCCATACAAACAACACAAACACTCTTTGTACCAAAGGGCTCTATAGGAAGTATTATATCACAGCTGCATAAAAAAGGGTACGCGGTAAGCAAGATTGACTCTTTTATACTCCGAGCCATAGGTACACCGAAAACTGGGTGGATTCACATAGGCACAAATAGACTCAATCGCATTGATTTTCTCTATAAACTTACTAATGCCAAAGCAGTGATGCATAAAGTTACACTTATCCCTGGAGAGACTTCTGAACTCTTTTTTGGTACTCTTGCGCAAACTCTGAAGCTAGATAAAACCAAACTTCAAAAACAGTATCAAGAGTTCTCTTTTTATCCTGAAGCAGGTATTTATGCCGATACATATCATGTACCGTACGGCATAAAAGAGAAACATCTTATCTATTTTCTCGTGCGAGAATCAGAAAAAAAATATAAGAGTATTTCAGAAAAGATTTATGGGAACTACAATCAAAAACAGTGGAGCAAGATTTTAATTATTGCTTCTATTATACAAAAAGAGGCGGCCAACAATAAAGAGATGCCATTGGTCTCTTCGGTTATTTACAATAGACTCAAAAAAGGTATGAGACTCCAAATGGACGGAACACTAAACTATGGTAAATATTCTCATATAAAAGTTACTCCCAAACGCATACGCAACGATATGAGTAGTTTTAATACTTATAAGCACAAAGGGCTACCCTCTTCGCCCATAGGAGCAGTCAGTTTTTCTGCCATTATAGCAGCTATAAAACCTGCAACAACAGACTATCTTTACTTTATGAAAAACAGTAAAGGCGTTCATGATTTTGAAAAAACTTTTAAAAGTCATCGCAAAAATATTCAAAAAAGCAGATGACACAACTTTGTTAATGTTTTAATGCCAAAGATTTAAGATATATAAAGTCTGTCAAAAGCATTAGTGCTAGTCTCCTACGTCTGCAGAGTCCACTGTAACTATCTTTATATCGCTTATTGTCAGGACAGAAAGATTTAATAAATCAGCAGATG
>JAUXGC010000119.1 GCA_030622375.1 Sulfurovum sp. | reverse complement strand
TAGAAAATAAAATCAATCTTGATATAAGGAAAATATAGATGAATGTTAATGTAGTATGTCCCCATTGTCTCAAAGTAAACCGCATTCCTAAAAAAGAGAGTTATATTAAAGCAAATTGTGGTTCGTGTAAAAATTCACTACTTAAAAGTAAACCTG
Source organism: Sulfurovum sp. (assembly GCA_030622375.1). GTDB lineage: Bacteria > Campylobacterota > Campylobacteria > Campylobacterales > Sulfurovaceae > Sulfurovum. Next base: position 4,309 of record JAUXGC010000119.1, on the reverse strand, counting down.
TTAGTGTTGACGCAGATAAATTAAGTATATTTTTGGTCAATAGCGATATTCCTGTGGTGGTAGATTTTTGGGCACCTTGGTGTGGTCCTTGTTTGCAAATGGCTCCTGCATTTGAAGAGGTGGCACTAAAGATGCCTCTGGAGGCCCAGTTTTTAAAAGTAGACACACAAGAGCAGCAGACTCTGGGCGGACAGTATGCCATACAGAGCATTCCCACACTGGTAATATTTAAAAATGGTAAAGAGCTGGAGAGACTCAGTGGTGCGTTGAGTGCAGGCAGATTAGAGAGTTGGGTTAAACAATATTTGTAAACCAATCTCTCATCAAAAGTAAATTTTGGAAACAAAGCATGAGAAGGTAGCAAGGGAAAAATGAGTAAAATATTATTATTGGAAGATGATGCAAACCTCAATGAAACAGTTACAGAGTTTCTTGAAGAGCAGGGCTATGAAGTGGTAAGTGTTTATGATGGATATGAAGCACAAGAAAAACTTTATGAGAGTAAATATGATCTTTTACTTTTAGACATTAATGTTCCTGGAATAGATGGACTGGAGCTACTTAAAGAGAGTCGAGAAGAGGGTGTAGTGGCACCAGCTATCTATATTACTTCTATGGATTCTGTAGATGACCTCGAAAAAGGATTTAATAGCGGATGTGATGACTATATACGAAAACCATTTGCACTCAAAGAGTTGCATATTCGCGTAGAGACACTACTTAAACGTAGTTTTTTCCATGAGTCCAAAGATTTGATACAGATTTCTGAAAATATTGATTATAATGTTAAAAATAATGAACTTGTTATTGATGGAGAAAGCACCTCTCTAGGGAACAAAGAGTCAAAACTCTTAAAACTTTTTATGAAAGCAGAAGGGGAGATTATCTCACATGAACGCATATATGGGCATTTATGGGATTTTGATGAGGAGCCTAGTGATACCGCACTTCGTACATATATTAAGAATCTTCGTAAGATTATAGGCAAGGAAAGAATTGTTAGTATTAAAAAACAAGGTTACAAGCTCAGTACTGAAAAGTGAAAAGAAATCTCTTCTTAGGTTTTTATCACTTTATGTAGCGATGATTACTTTTGTAATTGTATTGCTTTCAGTTTTTTACTATCAAAGTCACGAGAAATTAGTACTTTCTAATCAGCGTGCTTCTCTTGCTAAATATGCTTATATACAAACAAAAAAACTTAAAACACTACATTACTTTTTTGATGAAGAAACCACTTATCCAAGAGATGTACGATTTAAGTCAGCTATTTACGATATAGAGTTTATGAAGATTTTTTCTATTTTGGATGATCAGGATATACGTTTTGATAAAGAGACATATTTTACAAAAAAATATATACATTTTGTAAAAACATTAGATACTTATTATTTGGGTACAAGATATCTCATTATAGAAGTTGAAGATGATGGTGTATGGCGTGGAGATATTTGGAAACACATTTTAGGTTATGGACTTGCGGCATTTTTTATTTTTATGTTATTTGGTCTCTTTCTTGCAAAACTGTTTGTAAAACCTATGCGTGATTCTATTGTGTTGCTTGACAGATTTATTAAAGATACAACCCATGAACTAAATACACCTCTCTCTGCAATACTTGCAAATATAGAAATGATGGATACAGAGGTTATGATAGATAAAAATAAGAAAAAACTAAATCGTATCAATATTGCAGCAAAAACAGTATCTACACTCTACAGAGATTTAACTTATTTAACTTTAGAGCAAGAGAGGGAAAATGAAGACGAAACGATAGAACTTAAGACACTATTGCAAAATAGAGCAGAGTATTTTTCTATTCTAATTGAGTCTAAACAGTTAAAATATAATTTAGACTTAGAGGATACAGTAATCACAATAGATAAACGCAAGTTTGTTCGTGTAATTGATAATCTTATTTCTAATGCGATTAAATATAATAAGCGAGGTGGTGTTGTAGGAATAAAGCTTCGTCAAGGGGTATTGTCTATTTGGGATACAGGAATTGGGATAGATAAAGAGAAGATACCACTTATGTTTGATCGCTATATAAGATTTAATAAAAGTGAAGGTGGCTTTGGTGTTGGCTTGAGTATCGTAAAGAAGATTGTTGATGAATATGATATTGAAATAGAAGTAGAGTCAGAAGAGTCAGGAGGTACGAAGGTGGTGTTAAAATGGTAAAAAAAATGGTTTTATTGGTTCTTTTAAGCTCAGGACTCTTTTCTCAAAATGTTTATGAGCGTAACTGTATTGGGTGCCATAAAGATTTGCCCACCACATTACAACAAATGTTTAAAGAGTATTTGCAAACCTATAGCGGAGAAGAGAATGTAAAAGCAGGACTTAAACACTATTTATATTATCCTTCTCAAAGCATTTCGGTAATGTCTGAATTGTTTATCGACAATTATGGGATAAAAAAAAGAACTAATTTGAACGAAGAGGAGCTTAATAAAGCAATAGATATCTATTGGGATAAATTTAAAGTTTTTGGTAAGTTGAAGTAGATAAACTATATTTATGTAACTTCTTGAAGCAACCTTCTCCCTTTAGTTTATTTTTTTATACTTTTCTTCACAATCTTTTCACAATTTCGTGTTATTATTCATCATCTAAAAATTAAAAGGATAAAAGATGACAAAATTTACAAAATTGGCGGTTCTTGCTCTACTAGGTCTTGCTATAGTTTCAACTACAGCTTCTGCAGATATCACTAAAGGTAAAAAACTTTATATGAAAAAGATGAAGTCTTCTTGTGGTTTTTCTGGTGCAAAATTTTCTGCAAAACATACACAAGATGAGTGGGAAGAAATTAATGGAGCTGGAAATTTTGCTGAAGAAGCAGCAAAAATTTGCCCAGGTTTAAAATTGAAAGATAAATATGTTCCACATATTTATGATTTCGCGTATGAGTTTGCATCTGATTCAGGCAATGTGCCATCTTGCTAAGGTGTAAGTATAAAGCTTAGGCTTTATACTTTAAAATATAATTAAGTATATAGAAATAGTGTATATACATCTCTCCTATTTTTTTGCACTTTTTTAAAATATACTTATATAAATGAACAAATAAATTATCAAATCAAACATAAAGGAATAAAATGAAAAAAATAATACTTACAATGTTAATAGCAGGTTCTACACTACTTGTAGCCGATGGTGCAGCCGCTTATGCTAAATGTGTTGGATGCCATGGTGTAAACGGTGAAAAAGTTGCTCTTGGTAAATCAGCTATTATTGCTGGTCAAGATGCTGCAACAACTGTTGAACAACTTAATGCCTATAAAGCAGGTACACTTAACCAACATGGTATGGGTGCCCTTATGAAAGGTCAAGTAGCTTCTATGGATGATACTGCCATTAAAGCAGTTGCAGACTATATAGCTGAAATGAAGTAGAACTATTTACATACGCAAATGGAGCAAAGCTCCATTTGCTATGTTTATATAGATATATTTCCAATTAACTTTTTACATATTTCCACATTTACCAGCTTCACATTTCATTGTAGAAAACCCTTTTTTAGGTACTTGCTTAGTACTATCACTTGAATAAGGTAGATAAGTACCAGTATAACCAAAAGAACTGTAGGGATAATCCATTTTATTTTTTCCATAGCAGACTCTCTTAAAAGTTACAGTGAAGCCTTTAATCCATAAAAGTAACTCTGCAGTTTCATAATACTATTTGTACTTAGCTCTTCAAGAAAAGTTTCAAGTCTATCTTTTTTATTCCAAATAGGTTTTTCAACATTTGCCAATTTAGCAATTTGGGCTTTAGCTGTTATTTTAACACCTATTTCATCTATAAGTCCTACATCTTTCGCTCTTTGAGAAGAGAATATATGTGCATCTGCATAAGTTCTTGATGCGCCAATATCTAACCCTCTAGCCTCTGCAACATCTTTTACAAAAAGGTCATAAGTGTCTTTAGTGAGTCTCTCTAGTTCAGTTCTCTCCTCAGTTGTCCACTCTCTAGTAGGTGTACCAGCCTCTTTGTAGGTACCCTGCTTAACTGTTTGTGTTTTAACTCCTATAGTACGCATAAGCTCCTCAGCATTAAAGCTTTGCATAATAACTCCTATGGAGCCGACAATAGATCCAGGGTTGGCTATGATTTTATTGGCATAGATTGAGGCATAGTAACTTCCACTTGCCATAATGCCACTGGCATAAGCTATGACTGGCTTATGTTTTTTAAGCTCCTTAATGGCATAAGCTATTTCAATAGAAGGAGGAACTGCACCACCTGGTGAGTTTACATTCAGTAGTACACCTTTAATTTATAAATTATTTTATACCTCTTC
>JAUXGC010000028.1 GCA_030622375.1 Sulfurovum sp. | reverse complement strand
TATGGGGTATTTTTTAGTAATATTTTTAAGAATTTTTACTAAGAAAACCATTGTTTTTGATTACTATGTTTCTTTGCATGATATGATGGTAAAAGACAGAAAACTTTTTACAGCCGATAGTTTACTTGGAAAAATAACTTTTTGGCTAGACAAACGCTCTTTGGAGTTGGCAGACTATGTCATAGTTGACACAACACAGCTCATAGATACAGCCGTAAAAAATTATGGCATAGATAGAGATAAATTTACAAGACTCCCTTTGGCAGTAAACGAAGAGAAGATATTTAAAAAAGATATAGAGCGACACAGAGATATGTTTACAATGGTTTACATGGGGTCATACATCCCTTTTCATGGTGTTGATATTGTGATGGATGCAGCCAAGATACTTGAAGAGAGTGGTGAAGAGGTTTACTTTTTGATGTTAGGTAAAGGTCAAAAATATGCAGAATCTACTGCTTTGGCTAAGAAACACGGACTTAAAAATATTGAATTTATTGATTATGTGAGCATGGAAGAGTTAAATGACTATTATAATGCATCTGATGTTACACTAGGTGCATTTGGAGCAGGGGAGAGAGCAAAAGTGTTTATTACCAATAAAGCTTATGAGTCTTTTGCTGTAGGCAAACCACACTTAACACTTGATACTCCAGCAATGAATGAACTATTTGTAGGAGATGAGAGTATCTTTTTTGTGAAAGACTCTACACCCAAATCTTTGGCACAGAAGATTTTAGAGATTAAAAATGATGATGAGTTGCGTAATAAAGTAGCCCAAAATGCTTATGATTTGTATGTCAACACATTAACCAATAAAAGTGTAACAGTACTACTAGAAGAGAAAATACTTAACAAGCTATCTTAGTCCAAGGTTACAGCTATAGTATCTTTGGGGTCATATAGCTCATCTGTGTATGCTAAAAGTAGAAAAGGCTCTTCTTGGATATTTATAAAAGCATGTGCTACATTTGGAGGTACGACAATGGTTTGTGGTACATCCTCATCTAGCATAATGGAATATAGCTCATTTGTATCCATATCTTTAAGTTTCAGTTCGGCTTTGCCTTCAAGTAGAGTAAACCACTCTTTAGCTTTAGGATGATAGTGATTTCCTCTTACTTGGTTGAGTCCTGAAGCATGAGTGAGGTAAATCTCTCCCGTATGGTTTGGCAAACCCTCCTCTTTCCCATCTATTACTTTAAGAAACCAACCACGGCTGTCACCTAGTTTTTTTCTCTCTATAATGGTTATTTTTTCTTTAAGTGCCATCTATAGCTCTTTTTGTGCAACTTTTTTGCCACTAAGTAGAGATTGGTCTGTCCACAGATAAGCCCACTCTCCGAAACGACCTACACGATAGATGTTGACAGACTCCAAATAATCCTGAACAATGCTCCTGTCTGCTTCCATACCATTGTAAAATACAACATTTCCATAAGGTAGTATTCTGGCATCTTTAACAATGATATCTTCTTGTGTAAAGAGTTTCATCTCTACACCTTTGCTGATTATATGATTTATGAGATCATCACCCTCAAGAGCTAAAGCTTTTTCTCTTGAAAAATAAATTTCAAACTGAAGTGAAGAGCATCCATCTGGAACATTGTCTGGAGACTTCATACTTGGAGAATAACATCTAGCAGGCAGATACTCTTCATCGTAAATGTAGTACCATAAATACTCAGGAATATCAGGTTTGGAAAATCCAAGTGATACTATGGCAACAGAAGAGGCGTAAAGTCTTTTACTGGCTTCAATAACATCTTGTGGTACATCATTTAAAATAGAAACAACATAAGGTATAGGCAAACTTGAAACTAAATGCTGGTAACTCTCTTTTGTCCCATTTTCAAAACTTATCTCTTTTAGTGTTGAATTGATTGCTATAGCTTTTTTATTTAACTCTATACGTGAGCCTTTTGCCATCAAACTTAAAAAACTTTTATATCCACCTGTAGCTGGGTATCTCATCTCATCTGCATAGTAAGTGTTGGGTGTTTGTGTGGTAAATGCACCGTGAAGCACTTCAGGGATACTCGGCTTATACCATCTGGCACCACACCAAGTTGTAGAGAGTTCAGATGCTTCAACAGTCCAGTACTTTCGTGTATATCTCATAGGAAAATTTTCTGCAAAATAGTCACCGTACTGTGCTCTTAGCCACTCTTCATAATTGTTTACTTCATGCTCTACATCACTGTTTTTTATAAAATCAGTAATAATTTCTACCTTCTCTTCTGTAGGCAGTGTAGCAAGATTATTTTGAGCAGGGTGCTTGAGCCAAAAACCTTTATAGTGGTTAGACGCTTCTGGCTTATGAGCAATAATAGGTGTAGATTTTTTAAAAAGTTCTTGCACATATTCACTTTTGGCAAAAGAGAGATGTACCGCTTTGTCAAATCTAAAACCATCTATAGTAAAGTTACCACACAGCCCTCCCCACTCGCTATCTTTTTCATATACTGTCGGTTTATAACCTTTTAAACCTAAGTGGTAAGCAGCAGATAAACCTGATATGCCTGCCCCTAAGACAATGGTTTTTTGTTGTGCTAAATCTTTCATTATTTTCCTTTATTCATCACGGTTGAGATAGCATCATGCAGTGAAATATTTTGTTTCCATCCTGGCACAGGTTTACCTTTGTTCCAAGGCACCATAACCTCTCTGTCTCTATACTCTCTTCCGCCCCAAGTAATATCTACTGTTGTATGGGTCACCTCTTCATAAACTTTTGACAATTCTTTTAGCGTCATACGTTCATTCGCATTAATAGCATATACTTCACCAGCATAAGTGGAGTTATCGTCATCTCTCAATAATTTTAAAAGCATCATGTAAGCGTCAGTAATATTGTCAATATAACTAATATCTATCACTTGCTCTCCGGGTGACATACCTAAGTTCTCTTGGTTTGCAATAGCTCTTCCCCATAAGTTGAAGATTTTTGAACGAGTGTCGTTAGAGCCAAAGGTATCGTTAAGTTTTATAGTTACAAAATTAATTTTATTGGTTTCATAATAGTATTTTGCAATATCTTCAAACGCCTGTTTTGTTGCTGCATATAGATTTACAGGATTATACTCTTCATTGTTATAGTTTTGCCAAAATGTTCCTGTGTTTATAAACCATTTTACTTTGGCATTGACCGAAGCTTCTAAAAGACGTGTAGAGAATAAAATATTGGATATGATTAAAGGTTCTATCTCTTCAAGTGTGTGATTTACAAGCACCAAAGAAGCCAAATGAAGTACACCATCAGGTTTAATATCTTGAAAAAAATCATTAAGTAGGGTAGTGTTTCCAGTATCAGTAAACAGTTCAATCTGTGCCAATAATTTTGAGACATTGGTTTGAGGGCGTACAACAACATAGACTTGATGACCTTCACTAAGTAATCGTTCTACTATAGCATTGGCTATAAAGCCTGTGGCACCTGTCACAACTATTTTCATTCTATTCTCCATTTGTCAATATATCAACCATTTAATACTATTTTGAAGTAGTCCATAACAATCTTTTGCTAGAAGCATCTGCAATATAAGAGTGCAAGTTTTCTAGAGTTAAAATCTGTCCATCCCCATAAAACGACTTATACCATTTAACTGTTTTCTCAAAAGTTGTATCGCTATTCCATACGCTTTGCCACTCCAGTAAAATATTTGCTTTTGAGCAGTCTAGTTTCAGAAGATTGGCTTCATGAAGATTTTTCTCAGATTTCTCTATAGTATAATCAATGTCATCCCAATATTTTTTAACCGACTCAACTACTTTTTGTACCGTTATAGAACCTTCGTTTTCTGGTCCAAAATTCCAAGCTTCGGCAAACTCTTTTTTCTCTTCAAGGAGCTTTTGACCAACGGCAAGATATCCACTTAGTGGCTCTAAAACATGTTGCCAAGGTCGTGTTGCATAAGGATTTCTAATTTGTACTTTCTCTCCACGACTAACTGCGAGCATAATATCTGTCATCAACCTATCTTCTGCCCAGTCTCCACCACCTATCACATTGCCAGCTCTGCAACTAGCAAGAAGTACATTGTGTTTTTGTTTGTATTGTGCAATATTAAAGTAAGAGTTACGATAAGAGTTTGCTACAAGCTCAGCACAGCCTTTGGAAGCACTGTACGGGTCGTATCCGCCCATTGGGTCATTTTCTCTATAGCCCCATATCCACTCTTGGTTTTCATAAGCTTTATCGCTAGTTATATTTACAACTGCTTTTACAGAAGAGGTTTTTCTACATGCTTCAAACACTTTTAGCGTACCCATTACATTTGTATCAAATGTCTCTACGGGCTCTTCATATGAGAGTCTAACCAGTGGTTGAGCTGCTAAGTGAAATACAATTTCAGGCTCATATGTTTTAAAAACAGCATCAAGTTTTTCCTGATCTCGTATATCTCCAATAATGGAAACCATATCGAAATCCAATAACGATAGATGATTTGGTTGTGTTGGTGCTTCTAGGGCATAGCCTATAACTTTGGCTCCCATTTGAGTAAGCCAAAATGCCAACCAGGAACCTTTAAAACCAGTATGACCCGTTACAAGTACCGTTTTCCCATTGTAAATGCCACCAAATAAATGAGTCATTCCCAAACTGTCCATGGTGCTTTGTTTGCATCATACATTTCATTTAGCGCAATCTTATCTCTCAGAGTATCCATAGGTTTCCAAAAGCCAGTATGTTTGTATGCATTTATCTCATTGTCTTGTGCAAGATTGACAAGCGGGTTCTGCTCAAATACAGTCTCATCACCTTGAGTGATATAGTCAAAGACTTTTGGTTCACAAACAAAAAAACCAGCATTAATCCAGTGACCATCACCTTTTGGTTTTTCTATAAAGCTAGATACTTGTCCATCTGTTTCTATATCGAGTGCACCAAAACGCCCTTCAGGCTGAACAGATGTCATAGTGAGTGCATTATCATGTGCCTTATGAAACTCAACAAGTTTTTTAATGTCAATATCTGAAACACCATCTCCATATGTCAACATAAATGGTTCATCACCTATGTACTTTTGTGCTCTTTTTATACGTCCACCGGTCATAGTGTTAAGTCCTGTATCTACCAAGGTAACTTTCCACGGTTCACTAGAGTTGTTATGTATCTCCATATTGTTATTTTTTAAGTCAATAGTTACATCACTTTGGTGCAAAAAATAGTTCGCAAAATACTCTTTAATAACATAGCTTTTGTAACCTAATAAAATAACAAAATCATTGTATCCATAGTGAGAATACTGTTTCATTATGTGCCATAAAATAGGTTTTCCACCTATCTCAATCATTGGTTTTGGTTTTAGATTGGACTCTTCACTTATTCTTGTGCCAAGACCACCTGCTAATAAAACAACTTTCAAATGATTCACCCCTTAATTTTATATTATTATACAGTTTTTATTATTAACCCAGAATTTAAAAAATAAGCTTATCTAGCTATAATAATATAAAAAATATTGGACATCATTTGTTATTTAACTCCTATGAATTTATATTCTTTTTTCTGCCAATTACTTTTTTTATCTATTTTTATCTCAACAAAAAACGTTTAACTCAAGCCTCTAAAGGGTTTTTGGTTTTTGCCTCTCTCTTTTTCTACTCTTGGTGGAATATTGTTTATCTTCCTCTAATCTTAATTTCAATGCTTGTCAATTACACTGCGGGAAGAGAGCTTGTGGGGCATACTACAAAGGGTAGAGGCTATTCGCCTAAAGCTCTATTGACCGTTGGGGTTGTCTTCAATCTTGGTCTATTGGGTTATTTTAAATATTCAGATTTTTTTATCTCTAACGCCAATAGAGCTTTTGGCGCAGATATTCCACTTTTACATCTTGCTCTTCCACTTGCAATAAGTTTTTATACATTCCAGCAAATTGCATATTTGGTAGATAGTTATAGAGGTGAAACTAAAGAGTACGACTTTTTAAATTATGCAGTATTTGTAACTTTTTTTCCGCAACTAATAGCAGGACCCATAGTGCATCATGCTGAGATGATGCCACAGTTTGCAAAACTAAAAAACAAAGTTCAAAATTATCATAATATAGCATTGGGACTCTTTATCTTTTCCGTAGGGCTATTTAAAAAAGTTGCTATTGCTGACACTTTTGCCGTTTGGGCAACAAAAGGTTTTGATGTATCAACCCAGCTCAATATGCTTGAAGCTTGGGTAACCTCATTGAGTTACACTTTTCAACTCTATTTTGATTTTAGCGGTTATACAGATATGGCTATTGGTGCAGCTCTGCTTTTTAACATAAAGCTACCTATAAACTTCTTCTCTCCATATAAAGCAACAAGCATACAGGATTTTTGGCGTAGGTGGCACATTACTCTGTCTAGATTTCTGAAAGATTATATATATATTCCACTTGGTGGCAATAGAAGAGGTGAGATAAGAACTTATACCAATCTATTTGCCACATTTGTTTTGGGTGGCATATGGCATGGAGCAGGGTGGACATTTGTCTTTTGGGGCATACTTCATGGACTTGCCCTTATTGTGCACAGAGCATGGCAAAAACTTGGATTTAAGCTAAACACTCTGCTGGCATGGTTTATCACTTTTAATTTTATCAATATTTCATGGGTATTTTTTCGTGCTTTGGATTTTCAGTCAGCAATGAAAGTACTCAAAGGTATGTTTATGGGACCTCTGATTTTGCCTGTTCAAATTTTTAATGATTTTGAATTTCTTAAAGATATGGGCGTAAAAATGGGAAACTGGACAAGACTGTTTCAGCAAGACCTTATTTTATGGCCATGCCTCATAGCCGCTTTTGTTGTTATTTTACTGTTTCCAAATTCAATGCAACTCAAACAAAAATTCAAACCCACTTTTGCCTATATGGCTCTTACAGTTCTCTTTCTTTTGGCAATTTTCTTGCTTCATAGAAAGAGTGAATTTATCTATTTTAACTTTTAAAAGGAGCAGATATGTTAAGTAGCAAAGCTTATACTAAAATACTTTTTTTGATACTTATAGCTATCATGGGCACTACCATTGCTTACTCATACTATTTTTCAAAAAATTACCCACCAGCGATTACTAATCGTATCTCATTTGATGCCAAACTAAAGTTTATTCGTGACCATATAGATGCCGATAAAATCGATACTCTCATAGTGGGGTCGTCTCTCGCCTTAAATAATGTACAGGGTGCATACCTAGAGAAGGCATCTGCCGTATGCAAATTTGTATTAAACCTCTCTGTCTATAGCGTCAGTGTTTTTCAAGTAGAGCAAATGCTAGAACTCTCAGATGCATTTCCAAATTTAAAACGTATCGTATACTCAGCACAGTTTTCAGACTTTCCATACTCTTTCAAATTTGAAGAGTATGACCCCGTATTTATAAAAAAATATATCAGAAATGAGCTAAGCCAGACTGAGAATGCTTCTTCAATTCTATCTTCATGTAAAAATGTTGCTTTTTGCATAAAAAGAGAGTTGGAGTGGACTCGAAAACATGGACAAAATAATAAATTTTCATATTTAGGATTTGATCATACAGGAAGTGTACCGCTACATATTTACGGAAAAGATATTGTTCTTAGTAGATGGAAAAACCCACACCCAGCCGTGCAAAACCCGAAAGCGTATGAAACAGTAGCTTCCATAGCACAAAATGCCTATAAAAATGGAATTAAATTTTATTTTATACAGCAACCATACAGAAAACCACTTGTGGAAAAATACAGTCATGTGCGTGGAGTGATGGAGTCATTTGCTAAAAATATAGGAGATATAGTTAGAAAAAATCATGGTAAGTTTTTAAATTTACATAAAATGCTAGACTTGAATGATGACTACTTTGCAGATAGGTCACACCTTAACGATAAAGGTAGCATTATCGGATCAGAAGCTATTGCAAAGTTTATAGATGAGAGTGAAATTAAGTAACCCTACAATAGTGGGTATTTAAACTCAATACGCTCCCTCTCTTTTGAGAACAATTTTTACGGTTTTAAAAAGTATGACTATATCGAGCCATAGTGACCAGTTGAAGACATACCATTTGTCTGTAGCTATTCTAAAATCATAGTCTGTATCGCTACGCCCACTAACTTGCCACAATCCAGTGATGCCTGGTTTTATCATAAAGTAGTATAGTGCATCATCTTTATAATAGCGATCTAACTCTTCTTGGACGACAGGTCTTGGTCCAACAAAGTTCATTTGACCTTTGAGTACATTAAAAATCTGTGGGAGTTCATCTAGAGATGTTTTACGCAAGAAAGCACCTATTTTTGTTACTCTTGGATCATTTTTAAGCTTAAAGTTTTTCTCCCACTCCTCTTTTATTTTTGGGTCACTCTCTAGCAGTTTTTCTAAACGCTCCTCGGCATCTCTGTACATACTTCTAAACTTCAATGCAGGAATAGGTTTTTTATGTTTACCTACTCGCATATGTGTAAAAAATACACCCCCTGAAGACTCTACTTTGATAAGAACAGCTATAACAGCTATAGTAGGCAGCAAGATGGGCAAAAGAGCAATGGCAAGAAGGTAGTTAAAAGTAATATGAATAATCTCTCTATATCTGCTTTTAAGACGGTTAGTGTAGACGATAAGGTTGGTTCTGGTATTGGAGAGTTGATAAATTGTTGATTGGGTTAAGTCATATTCGCTAATAAGCGGCATAAAGATTACTTCATTAGTTTTTAGCATGGATTCTGAAATAATCTCATGTAACTCTTTTGCATCTATACCTTCTGAGTTAATAAAAATAGTTTTAGCTTTGTCTGATTTAATATATCCCAAATAGTGATTGTTAAAAATCTCTTTGGTAACAAACGGGTCATTGCTATACACCGAAGCTTCTCTTTGCCATAAGCCCCTACTATAGAGAATTTTTTTAGTTATAAGTTTAAATATGGGAATAAGTAAAATCATACTAATAAAAATAAAAACTATAAGTGCTCTGGAGTATTCATGGATAGATTTGGTCATTGCCAAAAATGCTAAAACAAGGATAAAAGAGAGGCTTAATGCCTTTATAATTTGTTTACTCTCCTGCCAAAAATCATACCTTTTATTATAGATTCCCTCATAAATCAACATCGAGACTGAGGCGATATAGAGAAGAGGAAAATTTAAGTATATATATAGATTATGATTAAAATGTCCTACAAAAAAGTCATCAAGAGAGACCCTTAGAATATACCCAAGACCAATAGACAATCCTATAACTAAAATATCCACCAGTAATAATATAATTTTTGAGCATATCTCTTTCATTGACCCTCTTGTACTTACTTTTTATTATTATATCAAAATTGATTTTATTTAAAATTATTTAAGAGTTTTTAATCCACCATTTATAGTGCATGCTAAATGATCTTGCTATCCATTTTGGCAGTATTTTATATTTTTGTCCTAGTTTATATCCGATATATTTTAACCCACATCTTGCTATAAATTCAGGTATCAGATACCAAGCATCTTTATGTAGAATGTAGTTTAGTTCAGATTTAATATATCTTGTTCCTTCACCTTCTGGCTTGCCAAACTCTTTTAAAATCCAGTTTTCGCAGTGGTGAAAAACGCCAATGTCAAAATATCTTTTAAACTCTTCGGTCATACTATAGTTGTGAGAGTGATGTACTTTTGCCTCAGCTTCGTAAGCAAGACTTCCTCCCTCAAGAAGCAGTTTGGCACCAGCATAACTGTCTTCCCCCAATATGAGAGCATCTTTAAACCACCCTATGTCCTTTAGTGACTTTTTTCTATAGGCAGCAAAACTATCAGATAAAAAAGCTGTTTTTATGCCAAAGAGTTTTTTGTCTTCAAGAGATCGAGTAGTTGAAGTATCAGCATAGTTGAATGTTCGTAAATGTTTAGCAAAAAGTGTAGCATTTTTATGAGGTATCTGTCTCCCATAAATCGCAACTACTTTTTTATTTTGAAACGGTTTTAAAAGATTTTCAATAGTAAAAGTATCAAAGGGAATAGCGTCTTGTGTCAAAAAGACAATAATGTCTCCAGATGCTCTTTTGGCAGCTTTTGTTCTTGTGCCTCCATGGTCAAATTCAGAATGAGGAATAGTGATGATATTATCGGTATATTTTTTAGCAATTTTAAGTGTGTCATCAGTGGAGCTTGAATCAATAATGATAAGCTCAAAAGAGATAGTTTGTTTTGAAAGACTCTCTAATAATTTTAGTAAATAGGCACTCGCATTAAAGGTAGGGATAATAACAGAAACCTTCATTGTTACCTTTCCTGCAAATTATTTTGTAAGTATATCAGATTATAGGTCAAAACCTGCTATAGAGGTAAGGTACTTGTGTAAGCTTCAAACCCTCTAAATGAACCTGAAACTGAGGCTTTCCCGCCTTCTTCTTCAAGCTCATATTGTATGGCTACAAGTGTGACCTCCCAATCTTGAGGGGATAGACCAAAGTCTTGACCTGCTACTTCTGCAGGAGGATTGGTTTTTAGTTCGTTTAAAACAGCTAAAAGATTTTGGTGAGCAATATTTGTACGATAAAAGTCATGCCACTGACCATCATCACTTGTTACTTTATTGGGTACATTATAAACTTCTTGAATACCTTTTGATTGAGGTGATTTTGTTGCCCACCATGAATTATCTTTTATGACAGTAGCAACATGTATGATGCTGGTAGTAGGGTCATAACGTATACCTGCTTTTTCTTCCGTCCACGCTACACCGTAAGCATATAGCCCAATAACATAGTTAAGATGTTTGTTGATCTTTGGATTATAAAGAAAAATATTAAAGGCTACACTCCCTCCAATATTTTTTTCAAAATTATTATAAAGAGGAAGGTCAAAAGATGCTTGTATCATTAGGTTACCTGTTCCATCCATGTTCCATGGTTTTATGTGATTATCTGTGTGTATTTGGTAGACAAACGTACTTGCTATACCACCATATGTAAGAGATTGCTCAGGTGCATCAAATAAATTTAGTGTAGTTCCTGCAGCTAATGCACTATTTATACACTCTGATTGCAGAATATTACCTGACAAATCTGCCTGAGAGAGACCAGTCCCTACCATAGTATTTTGTACACCTAATCTTGCATCAAGACCAGTAAGTTGAGAATGATTAGCGAAGTGTGATCCATCATTAGCAGTCACATACTGACTTATAGGATTAATGTATCTTGAATCCCAAAAAGGCTTTAAAATACCACGACTAGGATAAGAGTAGAGATTCTCAATAGCTGCAAAAATATTATTGGTAGCCTCTGTTTGGTTTCCAAAATGAATATAACTAGGAGTATTGTTAGCACTACATCCGGAGGAAATAAGAGTTGTTTTTGGAGAATTTTCACTTTGGTATTCAACTGTAAATGGCTTTTCACCTCTGTTATCTCCTTCAGTAGAGTATTCTTCAT
>JAUXGC010000018.1 GCA_030622375.1 Sulfurovum sp. | reverse complement strand
AGTATGTAACTGTTGAGACAGTACAAGATATAGATGCTATCGCTCAATTTGGAGATAGTATTATCATAGATTCACCTGAAGATGACCATGGACGTTTGGTGAAGTATTGTGAAGACTTTAAAAATGTCTGGCGTTTTGAAGTGGGTAGTGATGATCTGTCAGTACATGGTGAAACGTTGTTTAAGGTAGAGTGTAAGGATGAGAGTTGTGAAGATGCCGTAATCATAGATGATGAATATTTTGAAAAAACAGAAAAAGAGGAGCGTATGCTTTTCTTTTTGAGTGATGCTGATTATGACAAAACTATCTTGAGTAATGAAACATTTTTTAAAACACTGAATATGGAATTGCTTCTTGGAAATTATTTCTTTGTGAAATATGAAGATGATCTGGCAAAACTTTTTTCTATACTGCATGAACCTGAAGAGTATATGGATCTTATTAAAAGCAGTACTTGTGTCGTCACTGCCTCGGGACAAGCGGCTTTAGAGGCTAAAGTGAGTGGTGCAAAAGTAATTTATATTCATCTCCCAGACAATACTCTTTATTCTATTGATTGCTTAAAAATATTTGGTATAGAGATAGTAAACGGTTTTGATGCTAAAGTAGTGGCCAAATATTTAGAAAATGAAACAAAAACTTTCTCAACTACTATAAAACCTTTCAGTGAACAAAATATTATATCAATCCTATAAATAAGATTGATATACTTAATTAGGATAAATTTTATCTTAATTCACTTACTGTAACAATCAAATTAATAGAGAGTTATTTTTGATTTATGTCAATCCTATTTAAACACAAATACCCTATAATAAAGAGATTAAAACAATTATTAAGGAAGGAAATAAGTATGGGAAAAGACGTAAAAGGTCGTAGAGACTTTATAGGTATGGCTCTCGGTGGTTTTACTGCATTAGGCGGTATTGGTGCTTTATATGCAATGAAACGTAGCTGGGATCCATTGCCAAGTGTAAAAGCAGCTGGTTTTACAACAGTTGACTTGAGTGCAGCAGAAGAGAATGTGTTAAGTGTAGAGAAATGGAGAGGTAAACCTATCTTTGTTTTGAAAAAATCAGCAGATATGAAAAAAGATCCGAGAGATGTAGTAGTTGGCTCTGATCATTTTCATGTGTCTATAGGTCTTTGTACACATTTAGGATGTATCCCAGCGTATAAGCCTACTGACCACAAATTCTTATGTGCTTGTCATGGAGGTGAGTTTGATGCTAGTGGACATGAAATATTTGGTCCTCCACCAAGTCCATTGGAGATTCCACCATTTAAAATAGATGGAACAACGCTTGTATTGGGTGAAGCTGGACCTGAGTACAAGAAGATGCTAGACGCTGGTCTAACGGTATAAGGGGGAGAGCATGGCAAAATTTGAAAAAGCAAATAGTATTGGTGAGTGGCTCGATCAGAGGCTTGCAATAGAGACATTAAAAAAAGTAATGAATACAGAGTATTGGATTCCAAAAAATATTAACTTTTTGTGGGCGATGGGTATGGTATTGGCAGCAACATTTGGTATTTTAGTTGTAAGTGGTATTTTCTTACTTATGTATTACAAGCCAGATACAGCTTTAGCATTTGACTCTGTTAACTATACTACCATGACAGAAGTTGGTTATGGTTGGTTATGGAGACATATTCATGGTGTAGGTGCATCATTGGTATTCTTGGTTATCTATATTCACATGTTTACAGGTATCTATTATGGATCATATAAAAGAGGTAGAGAACTTATCTGGCTCTCTGGTATGGGACTTTTTGTTGCATTTTCAGCAGAAGCATTCTCAGGATATATGTTACCTTGGGGACAGATGAGTTACTGGGCTGGTATGGTTATTACAAACCTCTTCTCTGGTGGTTCACTTGAAGCATATGGTCTTGTTGAATGGATAAGAGGGGATTATGTTCCTGCAGATGCATTCTTGACTAGATTCTTTATGTTGCATGTATTTTTACTCCCATTGGTAATCATTGGACTTATCGTACTTCACTTTGGTACATTAAGAATCCCTCATGTTAACAACCAAGATGGAGAAGAGTTTGACTATGCTGAAGCTGCAGAACTTTATAAAGCAGGAAAAGTAAAAGAGTCTAAAGTCATTCCGTTCTCTCCAGTATTTTTAAGTAAAGATGTGTTCGTAATGGGTGTCTATTTTATCTTGTTCTTCTACTTGGTATTCTACCATTTTGAATTTGCGATGGACCCTGTAAACTTTGATCCAGCGGATGGATTGAAAACACCGGCACACATTTACCCTGAGTGGTACTTTTTGTGGAGTTATGAGATTTTAAGACCATTTAGTAAAGACCTTGGTTTGGTTTTGTTTGCTATTTCGCAAGTGATTTTCTTTATGCTTCCATTCTTGGACAGAAGTCCAAATGTTGCTCCTGCAAGTAGAAGAGGACTGTTTAAATATTGGTTCTGGATACTATTGATTGATGTGATTGTATTGACATTTATGGGTAAATTACCACCGACAGATGCACTATTTGCAAATATTGGATTGGTTGCAGCTGTTCTGTTCTTTGTGTTATGGATTGCCTTGCCTTTCATCACTAAATCAGAAAAAAAACTATAAGGAGTAGAGAATGAAAGAATTAAAAATATTTGGAATTGTAGCTATCTTTACTCTCGTCTTGTATTGGGGAGTTGAGCCATTTGCACACTCTCAAATGCATAAACATGTAGATAGTCATGGATTTGCTTATGATGGTACAGCTGATATAGCAGAAGCAGTAACTGCAGAGAAAAATGATACAGCAGAGGCTAAAAAAGTATTTTGGGGTGATGTATCTAAAATCTCTGCTCTTAAAGGCGATGTGGCAGCTGGTGAAGCTGGTTTTGCTACATGTATGGGTTGTCATATGGAAGGTGGTGTCAATATGGGCGGTGTTATACCTCCTGTACTTGACCATGCAGGTGCGATTTATGATAAAAACTATCTTATTGCTCTCATTAAAGATCCGGCAATGGCAACAAATGTAGATCACAAGTATGCAGATACATCAACACATCCAATGGGTAGCATTAAAATGATGATGACCGACGATCAGCAGATTGCAGATGTTGTAGCATATATGATGGCTAAAAAAGCAGGTGAAGTCACAACAAAAGAAGCATTTTCTGAAGCTTGTGGTAGATGTCACGCGATGCGTTATGCGAAGACAACTCAACTTGGTGATACACCAACATTTAAACATGAAAAAGACACACTCGCACACAAGATTAAAGTAATCGATGAGCAAAGTCTTGTTAAGGCTTATATGGGTAAATTGCCACCAGATTTATCTATAATTATTAGAGCTAGATCAGCGCACTTTATGGAAACATTTGTGGAAAATCCACAAGGACAAATGGCAGGTACTTCTATGCCTAGAGTTGGATTGAGTCATGCAGGATATGAAAAAGTTCATGCATATATGACAGAGATAGGTGATCCTAGTAAACCAGCTAGAGAAGCTTTAGGCCCTTGGGTTCTTTTATTCTTTACTGTCTTTACTCTTCTAGCATATTTCTGGAAAAGATCTATGTGGAAAGATCACTATTAAAATATACAAGGGTGTTGTGTCTCACAACACCTTCAGTATTTTGATTTTGACTTGGTGTTGTGGGGACACAACACCCTACAATGACTTTTCATAACTACTTCTACATTTACAATAAATCACAACAAAATAATCATAAATAAGAGTTCTTTTTATACTTTTTCATTTAAATTTTATTTCTTGATTTATATCATCCTCCTTTTATCTACATTTCGATACTCTAAACAAAAATAACATATTGGATTATTATGCTTATAGATGGACATGGTCGAACAGTAAACTACTTAAGGGTTTCTGTTACAGAACGTTGTAACTTTAGATGCCAATACTGCATGCCAGAAAAACCTTTTTCATGGGTACCTAGAGAAAATTTACTCTCTTTTGAAGAGCTTTTTTTATTTATGAAAGTAGCCATAGATGAAGGTGTAAATAAGATTCGTATCACAGGCGGAGAGCCACTTCTCAGAGAAGGTTTGGATACTTTTATCAAAATGATCCATGACTATAAACCAGATATTGATTTGGCACTGACAACCAATGCTTTTCTTTTACCTCAAACAGCACAGAGGCTTAAAGATGCAGGACTTAAAAGACTCAATATTTCCTTGGATTCACTCAAGCCTGAAGTGGCACAGCAGATAGCACAAAAAGATGTTTTAGAGCAAGTCCTCAAAGGGATAGATAAAGCACTTGAAGTGGGTTTGGGTGTTAAAATTAATATGGTACCCCTCAAAGGTATTAATGATGATGAGATTTTAGATATTATAGAGTATTGTAAAGAACGTAATATTAAAGTACGTTTTATAGAATATATGGAAAATGCACATGCGAGTAAAGACATTGAGGGGATGCACGGTAGAGAAATTTTAGAAAAAGTAAAAGAGAGACATACTATAAAAGCACTAGGTCGTGAAGGTGCCCGCCCATCATTTAACTATATTTTAGATGATGGTTATGAGTTTGGACTCATAGACCCCCACAAACACGACTTTTGTGAAAACTGTAATCGCATAAGACTTACAGCAGAAGGCAACCTTATTCCTTGTCTTTACTTTGATGAAGCTATGAGCATTGCAGAGTCTGTAAAAAAAGGTGACATACAAGGTGCTGCTGATGTTTTGGCACAAGTGCTGAAAGATAAACCCAAAGAGAATCGTTGGAGTGAGGATAATCCTAATGAAGAAAATATTTCAACCAGAGCCTTTTATGAGACCGGTGGCTAATGTTTTACCTTACTGAACAGTTTTTTTCCATTCAAGGTGAAGGAAAATATGCAGGTGTCCCTTCTTATTTTTTGAGAACAGGCGGATGTAATCTTTCCTGTCCTGGTTTTGGTGCAACGTATGAACTAGATGGGAAATTACGCTACGGATGCGACACTTATTTTGCTGTTGATAGTGCTTATGCCAAATTATGGACAAAAATAAATGATAGTCAAACACTCATTAGTAAATTACAAGATGAATTTGCAACAATAGGCTATAAACCTCACATGGTCATTACAGGTGGTGAGCCTTTGATGTATTATAATGATAAGGTATTTTATGAAGTAGTGAAGTGGTTGGTAAAAGAGGGTGTGCAAATTACTTTTGAGACCAATGGTACTATTGAGATAGATTTTAAATCTTATCCTGCCTATAAGTCTTGCATTTTTGCACTCTCTTTGAAACTATCCAACTCTGGAGAGCCTTTACGGAAACGTATTATTCCACAAGCACTTAAGAATATACAAGTTTACGCAAAAAAATCATTTCTGAAGTTTACCATAGATAAAAAACTTGTAGAAACAACTGCTATAAGAGAGATAAATCAAATAAGAGAATTTTTACCAAAGCTTGAAATTTTCTGTATGCCTATAGGTGAAAGTAGAGACACTATTTTCAAAAATGACAGGGCAGTATTTGAGTTTTGCATGAAACACAATTTTAGATACAGCGATAGATTACATATAAGGGTTTTTGATACTACACAGGGCGTGTAGCATCTTTTCTTTTTATTTTAGTGGAGCATTTTTAGGATTATCAGCTGCTGCTAGTGCGATGATCCCTCCCTTTAGAACATGAGTTTGTTTAAATCCAATTCTTTTTAGTCCAATAGCAGCCAATGTTGCACGAGTCCCTGAATGACATACAACGATAATTGGTTTATCTGTAGGGAGTTTGTTTAAATTTTCATTTTTGAAAAGGTTTGCAATAGGCATATGTAGAGCATTTTTTCCACTAAGTGATACTATACCAACTTCACCATTTGTACGTACATCTAGTAGCAAAAAGTCTTTTTTCTCGCGTAACATTTTCATTACATCCTCTGCTTTTATAAAAAGTTTAGAATCAGCACATGCTTTTTGTGTCATGTGTGAATAGAAGTTATTTAATTCTTTTGCCTTGGTATTGTCATACTGGGTATTGTCATAAGCTATTGCATTAACAGTAAGTAATGCTAGAGAGACTAAAGGATAAAGTATTTTTTTCATTTGATTTCCTTATGGTTTTAATATTTTAGAATTATATTGTGTAAAACTTAGTATATGTTAAAAAATTAGTATAAGAGAGAGAAGTTCACTGTATACTAATAGATATTTAAGTTAGCTTTGATAAAATCAGACTAATAAACTCCCAATTAAGGGTATAAAATGTTAATTAGAAAACTATTTAAATTTGAAAATGCACATATTGTTCGTGATTGTTCTACAAGACGATGTAGTGAAAATATTCATGGACACTCTTATAAAATAGAAGTTTTGCTTGAATCTAACTATCTTGATGATGGACAAATGGTATATGATTTTGGACTTACAAAACTTTATATTAAAGAGCTTATAGATTCATTTGACCATGCAATTACACTTTGGAGTGCTGATGATGAGGATTATATAGAGAAGATGAAGGAGTACAGTAACCGATGGGTAGTGCTTCCAGTCTCTCCATCTGCTGAACAGTTTAGTCGTGTTATCTATTTACTTGTGGAGCGGG
Source organism: Sulfurovum sp. (assembly GCA_030622375.1). Lineage (GTDB taxonomy): Bacteria > Campylobacterota > Campylobacteria > Campylobacterales > Sulfurovaceae > Sulfurovum. The sequence goes on along the minus strand of JAUXGC010000018.1, from coordinate 10,451 downwards.
TATTGGAGTGTACAGAGATGATGAATGGAGAGAGAGAAGTGAAACTTCATAGTATTATTGTACATGAGACAGAAACAGGATATGCACAAGGTTTCAAAGAGGATGCATATAGTGAAAATATGGGTAAGATTATGCTAGAAGATATTTCTTTTTCAAAACAGGTACAAAATGAGTGGAGTGATATAGAGCTTTGGGAGAAACTTTTGAAAAAAGATATAATCCAAAATCCTAAAAATATTTAGCAAGTAAATTTTTCAAGTATTAAAAAAGTTATTTCAATTTGTTTAGTTTTTTTTATTATAATAAGTGGAAACAACTTTACTTTCACTTGTTGCAGTATTTAGTATGTGGTGAAAAGACTAAAGATGCAGCGATAGATGAATCAATAAAAAATGTAGTAAAAGAGACAGTAGTAGATAAGGCAACAAAAGCTATAACTGATGCTATTCCCTCACCATCTAAGAAGTAGAATTTTTTAAAATAATTCTTGAATTATGTTAAAAAAATAATTTTTTGGTATAATTCTTACTATAAAATCTAAAAGGAAAACAAATGAAAACAACTTTACTTTCACTTGCTGCAGTAGCAGTATTAATGATAGGATGTGGCGAAAAGACTAAAGATGCAGTAGAAGCAGTAACTGAGACAGCAGCCAATGTTGTAGATACGACAAAAGAGGCAGCCGCAGCCGCAGCTGAAGCAACTAAAAAAACAGCAGAAAAAACAGCAGCAGTAGCAAAAGAAGTAGCAGAAAAAACAGCAGCAGCAGCAAAAGAAGCAGCAGTCGCAGCTGAACAAAAAGCAGCAGATGCAGCACAAGCACTAAAAGATAGAGCAGCCGCTGCTGCAGCCGCAACAAAAGAAGCAGCATCAAATGCCGTTGAAGCAACAAAAGAAGTGGCATCAGATGCGGTTGAAGCAACAAAAGAAGCAGTAACTGCAACAGTAGATAGTGCAGCAGGTGCAGCAGCATATGCTAAATGTGCAGGATGTCATGGAGCAAATGGTCAAACAAAAGCACTTGGTAAATCTGAAGTAATTGCAGGTCAATCAGTAGCTGATTTAGAAACTAAAATGGCAGAGTACAAAGCAGGTACTAGAAATGTATCCGGTATGGGTATGCTTATGAAAGGTCAAGCTGCTTCTATGAGCGATGCAGATATTAAAGCAGTATCTGCGTATATTTCAGCAATGTAACTTAATATATAGTGGGTAAGAAAACCCACTATATACTTACCTTGTAAAAAAATCCTCTTTTTTAGAACTATTTAACTCCCATACTATTGGAATCATTTTAACCCTCATCCCTTTTTGTAACGCTCCTATATCTGGCGTAGTTATAATCATACCGTCTGCTTTTTGCATAGGTGAAACCATCCCTGGGAGTTGTTGCTTGAGTGGTATAAATGTTTTACCATCAAAGCTTCCTAGTCGTACAGTGTATTTTCCTTTTTTTATTTTAAAATCTTCTCCCATCGTTGTCGCTATAGTTGCATGATAATAAGCATTTACTCCAGACATTTTATGTATTACTGCACGGATAAAAATCTCATAATTTACCATAGAAGCTAAGGGGTTACCTGGTAGGTTTATAATGACTGTATTACCTATTTTTCCAAAAGCAGTAGGTTTACCTGGCTTGATATCTACTTTATCAAAATAGAGTTTCATGCCCAAATTGGCAAAAGCTTCTTTGGTAAAGTCTTTGTCCCCTACACTTACCCCACCTGAAGTGACAATAATATCTGCATCCAGCGCGGATTTAATAGAAGTTTCTAGAAGTTCTATAGTGTCACCGCTACTTGGGACATAGCGTACCTCACAGCCAAGTTCTTTGGCACGTGCAAGGAACATAGGAGTGTTAGAATTGTAGAGCTGATGTGCTTCTATTTTTTCAAAGTGTGGACGCAACTCATCTCCTGTACCAAAAACAGCCACTTTTATTTTGCGATACACTGTGAGATGGGTTATCCCTTGACTAGCCAACAGGGCAATGCTGTATGCAGTCACACTCTCCCTTTTATGAAGATAGACATCCCCACTTTTTATATCTTCTCCCGCTCTTCTGATGTGAGCATCTATCTCTATGTTAGCTGGGAGGGTTACTTTGTCTCCTTCTATAAGTACATTCTCCATGGGAACAATTGCTTCACAGCCATTAGGCAGGGGAGCACCAGTCATAATCTTAATAGCTTTTTGGGCTACAAGTGTCATTTGAGGATTGTCTCCAGCATAGATGACTTCATTACAACTCACAGTGTTTTTGGCATCTGCACACTTCACTGCATATCCATCCATTGCAGAGTTATCAAATCTAGGAAGATCAAAAGTAGCAATCGAGTCTTTAGCCATAATGCGACCTAGAGCTATCTCTATGGGGATAATTTCAGTAGAGATAGTGGAGCAGTTAGCATAAATGGTATCTAATGCTTCAGTAATAGAAATAGTCACGTGAAAAGCCTTTGCGGTGAAATTATAAGGATTATAACAAAGATAGAGTATAATCTGCTTTTAAAATTTAGGAGTTTTTCTATGGTAGGAGAGATGATATTTGTTCATAGTGTGCTGGTTCAAGCTTTTTTAGCTTTTTTGGTCTCAGGGCTATTTATACCTTTTTTAACAGCAAAAAATCCATTAGATTTTAGAAAAGCAAGTTTTGTATATACAATGATTTTTCAAGCCATCACTACAATGATAGCTTTTACTGGACTTATCACAATGGTAGCAGGTGATTTTGGATTAACACTTAGTACGATTATTATGATTGTAATTTGGGCAGTATTGATGTACATAGAGATACGTAAATATATAATTATTAAAAAAGCTAAAATAGAAAATTTAGAAACACACACATTACTTAAATCTGCTTTTTTAAAGATTTCAGTAATACATATTTTATTGATAGTTGTTATGGTTGTACTTATGATACTTAAAGCCAAAGGCATCGTAGTACTATAATAATGTTGTATCTTTACCACAAAGAAGCTAGTGTTTCCCAATTAACTCTACTTGGCGCTGAGCATCGCTACATCTTTAAGGTGCGTAGGCACAAGGTGGGAGATATGCTCTCTCTGCGTAATTTAGAAGATGGTTTACTCCATCGCTATACCATCACTTATATAGATAAAAGTTCTGCGGTACTTGAACTTAAAGATAGTCAAAGCATTGAAGTTAAAGCTAAAATATCATTACATATAGGTTGGTGCATGATTGAACCTAAAAATATTGAAAAGGTACTACCTCTGCTTAATGAAATGGGTGTAGAGAGGATAACATTTATCTACTGTATGCGTTCTCAGAAAAGTTTTAAAATAGACTTTAAGCGTTTAGAAAAGATACTATTTAACTCCTCTCAGCAGTCTGGCAGAAGCCAAATGATGCAATTAGAGATGTCTGAAGATTTGGAAAGTTTTTTAATGCAAAATCCGCAAAGTAAAATGCTGAACTTCTCTGAAAATAAGATAACACCACAAGAGAGTATAGATACTATTGTTATAGGGTGCGAAGGTGGTTTTCATGTAGATGAGGTAAATTTATTTGACCCTGAAAATATTGTGGGTTTTGATACTCCTTTGATTTTAAAGAGTGAAAGTGCTGTTTGCGCTGTAGTTTCTAAAGTACTTTTATAATATTTTAAAACAATTTCGCTATAATCTCGCCCTAAGTTGTCTCACCAAAGAGTGTCGCAACAACCCGATTTACTTGTAAATACGGAAGAGCAAATGCTAGAGTAGGTTAGTTGCCTATCACAAAACTAAACTAAAAGGTTAGAAAATGAGAAAAGAGATTCACCCAGATTACGTTGAGTGTAAAGTAAGTTGTGCTTGTGGAAACAAGTTTGAAATTAGAACAAACAAAGCTGAAATGTCAGTAGATATTTGTAATGAGTGCCACCCATTCTTTACGGGTTCTGAGAAAATTCTTGATGCTGCTGGTAGAGTTGAGAAGTTTAAAAGTAAATATAAATTAAGTTAAGCTGGAGGGGGACACAGCTTTAATTTCTTTTAGAAATTCAACCAATGTCCCCAAATATTTATGATTACATTTATCCCCACACCTATTGGAAACCCTCAAGACATTACTATTAGAGCTATGAAGCTTTTTGAAAAAGCAGAACTGTTTTTGTGTGAAGATACACGTCAGACTAAACGGCTTTTACGACTGCTTGAAGAGCGGTTTAGTATGGCGTATCCTGATGCAGAATTTTACTCTTTTAATGAACATAATGGAGAAAAACGTCTAGAGCAGTTCGGTACAGTTTTGGCTTCAAAAGAGGTGGTGTATGTGAGTGATGCAGGGATGCCTGTTATTTCTGATCCGGGGCAGTTACTTGTTGCATATGCACAAGAACACAATATAGTTTATGATGTACTTCCCGGAGCGTCTGCAGTCACTACGGCGTATGCAGCAAGTGGTTTTGAAGAGGGAAAGTTTCTTTTTTACGCCTTCTTGCCACACAAAGGGAAAGAGAGAACTGCAGCCCTTGCTGAAGCTATGGGTAATGGTTGCAATACGGTTCTTTATGAGTCGCCGCATCGTTTGGAAAAACTTTTAAGTGAGATACTTATACTTGATGAAGAGAGAGAACTTTTTTTAGCCAAAGAGATTAGTAAAAAGTACCAAAAGTACTACAGAGGTACTGTAAAATCACTCAATGAACAGTTTAAAGAGTTGACGATACGTGGAGAGTGGGTAGTGGTCATACGAGCCAAAAAAAGTACAGAAAAAAGCTTTAGTTTTACTGAGGTTCTGAGCTTGGATTTACCTCCTAAACCTAAAGCAAAACTCTTGGCACAGCTTAGTGATAAAAGTGTTAAAGAGTGGTACAACGAACTCATTAAATGGCAAGTCATTTAATACTTAACCCCTTAAAAGTAAAAATTAGATAAAATCTATCTTATGATTATATATGGAAAACAAGTCTGTCTGCATGCCTTAGAACATCATTCAGAGAAGATAAAAACAGTTTATGTTGCCCAAAAAGGTGCTAACAGTAAAGGGCTACTTCCTAAGGAACTCTTTCACAAATACCACGATAAGATCAAGTTCTTAGAAGAGAAATGGGCACAGTCTATGAGTAAAGGTGGAAACCACCAAGGCTTGCTTGTGGAGATGATTGATTTTGAAGAAGCTTTATTTTCACAAATAAAGAAAAATGATTTTATAGTGGCGCTAGATGGCTTAACAGATGTGGGAAACATTGGGGCGATTGTACGTTCTGCTTATGCATTGGGAGTAGATGCTATAATTGTAACAGGTGTAAAACAACTTAACTTTGCAGCCATAGCGCGTAGCAGTTCAGGAGCCTTGTTGGATATGCCTTTGATGATTGCACCTAATATTTTAGATACTTTTAATGAGTTAGGGCAGCTTGGATTTTCAATATATGGTGCTTCTATGGATGGGGAAAATGTGCACTCTATGTCTTTTGACTCCAAACGTATTTTGGTTTTAGGAAGTGAAGGTAAAGGACTTTCTAAAAAAGTGATGGGAAAAGTAAACTATAGGGTCTCTATAGAGATGAAACATGAGTTTGACTCACTAAATGTTAGTGCAGCAGCAGCAATTTTAATACATAGGATGGGTTATGCAGTTAGATGAAATTCTTGGAGAATATAGTATAAAGGCAATTAGTCAAAAGACTAAAATTTCTGAAAAGAATATAGAAATATTTTTTACATCTAGTTTTGATAAGCTAAAAAAAGTAAAAGCATTAGGGTTTATTTCTATTCTTGAACGGGATTACAAAGTAGATTTGAGTACTTTAAGAGATGAAGCTCTTGCTTTTTATGCAGAAAATATTGATGAAAAAAAGACAATTGAACTTTTTGTTGAAAAGAAAAAAAGAAAATCTAAATACTTATTGTTTATTATTTTGGGACTTCTTGCATATGCCTCGTGGTACTTTTTTACACAGGTTAACCAGAAGCGGATGAATGAGTTATTTGTATTTTCAGAAGAGCAGATAAGGCAGATCTTTACACCCAAAGAAAATGATATAAAACAAGAGTCTAGCAGTAAAAATGAGATTACTACTAAATATCTACAAGAGCAGATAAAGCAGACATTTACACCAAAAGAAGATGATACAAGTGTGAAGGATAAGATTGATAGCGAAAAAACAACTTTGGCACAAGAGGGTGCATTGGATGTCGATACTGAAACCTATACCAAAAAAAATTCTTCATCCATAGTAGTAAATGAAAACAACTCCAATAAAGAGATAACAGGAGAGAAGAGTGTTACTATTGCACCATTAGGTAGACTTTGGTTTGGACTTATTAATATAGAGACAAAAAAAAGAGATTATTTTTCTGTTGCAGAGAAGTTTGAATTAGACTACAAGAAGTCTTGGCTCCTTGCAACAAGTGCTGCTCCATTCTCTTTGCTGTATGGAGACGAGGTAAAAGTTTTTAATAGTGGACAAGAGCATTATTTTAAAATAGATAGAAGCGGGATTAAGAAACTCTCTAAAGTAGAGTATATCGCTTTGGGTGGATGGAAACATTGGTAGTTATATTATACAAAGAGAGAAAAAATGTTTGATGAAATACAGTTTGAAAAAATAAATAGGTTACCAAAATACCTTTTTGCAGAGATTAATGACCTTAAAATGGAAGCACGAAGACGTGGAGAGGATATTATAGATTTCTCTATGGGAAATCCTGATGCTCCTACCCCACAACCTATTATTGACAAGTTATGTGAAACTGCCATGAAGCCAAAAACACATGGTTATAGTGCAAGCAAAGGTATATATAAATTACGACTCGCTATGAGTAAGTGGTACAAGCGTAAATATAATGCTAACTTAGATCCAAATACAGAGATAGTGGCAACAATGGGCAGTAAAGAGGGGTATGTACATTTAGTGCAAGCTATCTCTAATCCGGGAGATGTGGCCATAGTGCCTGATCCAACATATCCTATACACTCTCAAGCGTTTATACTCGCAGGTGCCAATGTTGAGAAGATGCAGCTTATTTTTGATGAGGAGACCTTTGAAGTGGATGAAGATAGATTTTTAGCAGATGTAGTAGATCACTTAGATAACTCTATCCCAAAAGCTAAATTTCTAGTAGTGAATTTTCCACATAATCCAAGTACCGCAACAGTTACACCTAAGTTTTATGAGAGATTAGTAGCACTTGCAAAAGAGAAGCGTTTTTATATCATTTCAGATATTGCATATGCAGATATTACTTTTGATGGATATAAAACACCTTCTATCATGGAGATAGAGGGTGCAAAAGATGTGGCAGTTGAATCATATACACTCTCAAAGAGTTACAACATGGCTGGCTGGAGAGTAGGTTTTATAGTTGGCAATAAAAAACTTATAGGTGCATTGCAAAGCATTAAATCATGGCTTGATTATGGCATGTTTACACCCATTCAGGTAGCTGCTACAGTGGCACTTGATGAGCATAACTATATACCAGATGAGCAGATTATTCCCCGTTATAGAAAGAGACGTGATGTGATGATCAAAGCATTTGGTAATGCAGGATGGAAGTTAGCTAAGCCAAATGCCTCTATGTTTATTTGGGCCAAGATTCCAGAAATTGCACGAGATATGGGCTCTTTAGAGTTTGCTAAGCAGTTACTTTTATGTGCAGGAGTGGCAGTGAGTCCAGGGATTGGATTTGGTAAATATGGTGATGAGTATGTGCGTATCGCCCTCATAGAAAATGAAAATCGTATTAGACAAGCGGCAAAAAATATTAAAAAGTTCCTCAAAGAGCTAGAAGAGGCAAAAAACAATGGTTAAAATTGGTATATTGGGTGTAGGAACTGTTGGTACAAGTGTTGTAAAGATACTTAATGAGAATAGTGATATTATCGAAGCTAGAGCAGGGGAAAAGATAGTAGTTAAAGCAGGTGTGGTAAAAAATCTCTCTAAAGAGCGTGATGTCTCCATAGTGCTTAGTAATAATCCCCTTGATATTATCGATGACCCAGATATAGATATCGTAGTAGAGTTGATGGGTGGGGTAGAAGAGCCATATGTTTTGGTTAAAAAAGCACTTGAAAATGGTAAAGCGGTTGTAACCGCAAATAAGGCACTTCTTGCCTATCATCGTTATGAACTCCAAGAGATAGCAGGTGATTTGCCACTTATGTATGAAGCGAGTACAGCTGGAGGCATACCCATCATCGGTGCGTTGCGTAATGGACTCTCTGCTAACCACATAGATTCCATACAAGGGATTATGAACGGTACATGTAACTATATGCTTACAAAAATGATAAACGAGGGTGCACAGTATGATGCCATACTAAAAGAGGCACAAGAGTTAGGATATGCAGAAGCTGACCCTACTTTTGATGTGGGCGGTTTTGATGCTTCTCACAAGTTGCTTATCTTAGCATCCATCGCATACGGGATAGACGCAAAACCTGAAGATATACTCATAGAGGGCATAGAGAACATTACCCAAACAGATGTAGCATTTGCCAAAGAGTTTGGCTATGAGATTAAATTGCTTGGCATAGCCAAAAAAGTAGGTGAGGGTGTAGAGCTAAGAGTACATGCTACTATGATACCAAGCGAGAGCATGATAGCCAAAGTAGATGGCGTGATGAATGCAGTCACTGTAGTGGGCGATAGAGTAGGCGAGACGATGTATTATGGAGCGGGAGCTGGTGGTGATGCCACTGCTTCGGCAGTCATTTCAGATATTATTGACATTGTACGCGGAAACCAAGGTCCTATGCTTGGGTATAAAAAAGGTTTGGAAAAAGGCTTAAAGTTATTGAGTTCAGACGATATAGTCACCCAATACTACCTAAGACTAGATGTAGATGACCAAAGCGGTGTCTTGGCAATCATCACATCCACACTAGGCAATTTTGGCATCTCCATAGAAGCAATGCTCCAAAAACCCATAGAAAACAAAGAGAGAGCGAAGCTTCTCTTCACCACACACCACTGCAAAGAGAGTAAAATGAAAGAAGCGATGGCCGAACTTGGGAAGCTTGATGTGGTGCATGGTGAGATTGCTATGATGAGGATTGAGAAGTAAAAGTATGTCAATTTGACATATTTATAACATATAGTTATTATTTAGGATATAGTTTTAAAAGTAAGGGGAATACATGACAAAGAGAATCAAAAATATTGATTTAAAAAAAGCCCAACCTTTTATCAAGTGGGTAGGTGGTAAACGTGGCTTACTTTCTCAAATAATTCCTTTGCTTCCAAAACAATTTAGTAACTACTTTGAACCTTTTGTGGGTGGCGGAGCTTTATTTTTTGAGCTTTATGCACAAGGAAAATTAGAGGGTAAAAAGGTATATCTTTTTGATATAAATGCAGAACTTATTAATGCTTATGAAGTAGTGCGCGATAATCCTACCAAACTTATAAAAAAACTTAATGAATTTAAAGAAAAACACTCTAAAGACTATTATTATGCAGTACGTGCTTGGGACAGAGAAGAAAACTTTTTAGAACTTGATCTTTTAGTCCGTGCCACAAGATTTATATACTTAAATAAAACTTGTTTTAATGGTCTTTATAGGGTTAATCGTAACAATCAATATAATGTACCTATAGGAAGCTATAAAAATCCAAATATAGCAGATGGAGCATCTATTTATAGTGCTAGTGAGGCTTTACAAAATGCTGTTATTTTAAATGCTTCATATAAAGATGTATTGAAGTCTGCTAAAAAAGATGATTTGATTTATTTTGATCCCCCATATTATCCGTTGACTCCTACTTCTAGCTTTACCTCTTATAGTGAGTTTGGATTTTTAGATAAAGAACAAGAGGAATTATTTGAACTTTTTTATAATCTAGACAAAAAAGAGTGCAAAGTTCTACATAGTAATTCAGATACAGCATTTATAAAAAAATTATATAAAAATTATGATATTAAAAATATTCAAGCAAATAGGTTTATAAATAGTAAGAGTAGTGGGCGAGGGAAGATTAGTGAAGTTTTGATTAGGAGTGCAAAATGGTAAAAAATGGTATTGGTGGTGGAAATACTAAAACTGGTTTACATTTTGAAGGTAGAGTAGATATTGTCACTTTTTTGGCAAAAGTTACTGGTTATGAATGCATAATGAATGAAAATCAAAAAGGTAAAAGTAAGTGGTATGATATATACTATTTAAAGGAATATATAGCTAGCTCTTTTCAAAAACATGCTTTATATTTGTATCTTGGTTTGAATGGCGTAGAGTGGAAATCTATACTATCTAAAAAAATGTTACCTGATGATGCCATGTATGTTATAAAAAATAATACAGTATTTATTATCGAAGTTAAATATCAAGAAACTGCAGGTTCTGTGGACGAGAAATTACAAACATGTGATTTTAAACTGAAGCAGTATAAGAAACTATTCTCGCCACTTAATTATGAGGTAGAGTATATTTATATATTAAATGACTGGTTTAGAAAACCTGAGTATAAAGATGTAAGAGATTATATTATTGCT
>JAUXGC010000050.1 GCA_030622375.1 Sulfurovum sp. | reverse complement strand
GCTCATCACTGTTGAAATCTAAAAAATCCCCTAACTCTAATTCATCGTTTGGATTATAAAATTTGTGCAGTTTGTCATTTAGACACTCTTTTACATCTGTAAAACTTTTCTGATCTGGATAAAACTCTTTGTTTTGCATATAAAACTCTATAAAAAAGTTATTTGTTTGCATTCTTTCTATATATTCACCCAAAGCACTAGCATTGCAAGAGAGTTCATTTATCCCTTTTCCATTTGTATATATATGTTTTGGTGCATCAAGTGATTTTAGATTTACAGAGTAGCAATTTGTCAAAGGGTGTATCTGTTTACCTAAAGTTATATCTGAAGATATACTTTTTAAAGCACTGTTCATCTTTTGTATTGACTCTTCGGCTGTTGCATTTTTTGATAATATATTCATACCCTGATCTCTCTTCGTCCCTAATATTTTCAAAAATTATATCTAAAATTAAATTATTAGAAAATATTATTTTAAATAATTTATACCCGATTCAGAAATATAACAAAACCTTGAAAAGGAACAAGTGACCCACAAAACTTCCGTAGCCAAGCGTCTTAAAGTCAAATAACTATAGAGTAAATCTACTAGATTGGTAATGCAACTAACCTTCTTCCAAAACCATCACCTCACCAAAAGGCACATCCAACTCTTTAGGCATGACCCACATGACATCATAAGAGGGTTCACTTTTTGGGAATGTTCCCATGCCGTCCGTAAAGTAAAGTAATAGTGTTGGGTAGTTTATCTGTTGGTCTACATATTGGAAAACGGGGCGGAAGTCTGTGCCGCCTCCTCCGCTTATGGTGTAGTCCAATGACTCTCCAGGTAAAAAGACATTATGAGACTGTATCTTGGCATCTGCTGTGATAAGGTCTATCTCATAGTTGGGGTAGCTTTGCATAATGGAGCTTATCTCTCCTAGGAAGGTAGACAATAATGTTTCATCTACTGAACCAGAAGTATCTACCGAAATAACAATACGCAAAAGGTCAGAACTTAAACTGGGCAAGTAGATACCACGGTAGAGGTACTTCATATTGGGAGGTACGAATGAATAGGTACTTTTAGAATAAGTAGCGATGTAGCCATATAGAAATTCACGCCAATCCACCTTATGGGAGAAGTATTCAGGGACTACAAACTTTAAGTCTTGGGGTAAAGTTCCTTGTCTGTTAAGCTTTTGGAATATCTGTTCAAACTGCTCTTTTAACTCTTTTGACAATGCTTCACTGTTTTGTGTGGATTCAGAAGAGGTCTCTTCTTTGTCTTTGCTATCGTTATCATATTTTGAATCTGTGGCATCAGGAGAGGCTACATTTTCCTGCTGCATTTGTATATTTTCATTATGCACATCATCATCTTTCATGATTTGTTGAAGTTGTTCTTCCATTCCAAATGCGTCATCCATCATTTCATCACGGAGCATTTGGTAAACTTCTTCTGCATACATGCCGTTAAATTTTTTTTCATAATTGGCATACTCAGGAAGTTGCATGCCATTGTTTACAAGCATAGAGTTAACCACATAGTCTGTAGCAGTTTGCCAAAGCCATTTTGTACGCCCTGCACTTCTATCTTGGTGCTTTAAGACTGAATGCATAGCACCATTTGCCATGACAAACTCAACTTCATGTATATTTAAACGGTCTATGTATTCACTATTATATCTCAGTGCCTCACCATCACTTAAAAAGGTAAGTAATTCATTGTTCTGTTCCAACTTCAAGGATGAAGCGATAGTACCAAAGTACGGCTGCTCCAACATCAGTCTTGCTTTGGCTTTTTGTATTTTTTCTAAATATGTCATAAGAAGATTATATCAATATATAGGTTATATAAAAAGCAGTAAATATTACGAAACCTTAATTTCAATCTCTCCATCCACTACATCAAACTCAACAGAAGACCCTTCAACAACCTTATCTTCCAAAATCAACTCTGCCAATCTATCTTCCACAACCTCATATAAAGCACGCTTGAGTGGACGAGCACCATAGACAGGGTCAAAACCAGCTTCTGCTATGTATGCCTTAGCACTTGGGCTCAATGTGATAGTAATATCACGCTCTGCAAGTTTTGCTTGAATACCCTTGAACATAATATCTACAATACTCGTAATCGCTTCAAGGTCAAGTGGATTAAAGATGACTTGATCATCAAGTCTGTTAAGAAACTCTGGCTTAAAATTACGTTTAAGCTCTTCATTGACTGCTTCTCTTCTCTCTTCTTTGTCTGTAATGGTCATAATCTTATCTGACGCGATGTTTGATGTCATGATGATGATGGTATTTTTGAAGTCTACCGTGACACCTTTGTTGTCTGTTAAACGTCCATCATCTAACACTTGTAAAAGTGTGTTAAATACGTCAGGATGAGCTTTTTCTATCTCATCGAAAAGCACCACTGAATATGGCTTTCTTCTTACTGCTTCTGTAAGTTGTCCACCCTCTTCATATCCTACATACCCTGGAGGTGCTCCAACCAAGCGAGAAGCTGCATGTTTTTCCATATATTCACTCATATCTATACGAATCAGTGCTTTTTCACTATCGAAAAGAAACTTTGCCAAAGTTTTAGCCACTTGTGTTTTACCTACACCTGTAGGTCCAAGGAACATGAAAGATCCAATAGGTCTATTCAGGTCCGAAAGACCTGCTTTGTTACGCTTAATGGCTCTTGAAACAGCCTTAAGAGCCTCTTCCTGACCTACCACCTCTTCTTTGAGAATACTCTCAATAGCAAGAATTTTCTCTTTTTCACCTTGAAGCATTTTTCTGACAGAGATACCTGTCCAACGACTCACAATGCTGGCTATCATATCTTCATCTACAGAGTTTTTAAGCAGTGTGCCCTCAGACATCATCTGAGTCCATTTATCTTCTAGATTTTGAAGTTTAGTCTCTTCTGTAGGAATCTGTCCATACTCTATCTCAGCAGCTTTATTGAAATCACCTTCTCGTTTAACCTGCTCTGCTTTATTTTTGAGTGATTCTATGGTAGATTTAACCTCTGCTATCTGATTAAATACTTCCTTTTCATTGTCAAACTGACTCTGTAGTGATACACGCTTCTCTTCGAGATCTGCTAACTCTTTGGCTATCTCCTCAAGACGAGAACTGTTTTTATCACTCTCCTCCATTTTGAGAGCCTCTTTTTCAACTTGAAGCGTGCTTATCTCCCGTTTTGCTTTTGACAAATCAGTAGGCTCACTCTCTATCTGCATTTTAAGTTCTGCTGCTGCTTCATCTATAAGGTCTATAGCTTTATCCGGTAAAAATCTATCGGTGATATATCTGTCAGATAACTTCGCAGCAGCCACCAACGCTGCATCGGTAATGATGACATTATGATGTGTTTCAAGTCTGCTCTTGATACCTCTGAGTATCTGCAAAGCTTCATTGATGCTTGGCTCTTCAACTTTTACTGGCTGAAAACGTCTCTGAAGAGCAGTATCTTTTTCAAAATACTTTCTGTACTCTTTGAGTGTGGTTGCCCCTATGGTATGGAGTTCACCACGTGCAAGGGCAGGCTTGAGGATGTTTGCAGCATCCATACTCCCTTCACTTGCCCCTGCTCCTACAATAGTATGAATTTCATCTATAAATAAAATGACATTGGCAGACTCTTTAACTTCATCAATAACTGCTTTTAGTCTATCTTCAAATTCACCTCTGTACTTAGCACCAGCTATGAGTCTAGACATATCTAAACTAATCACACGCATATTTTGAAGACTAAGTGGCACTTCTTTGTTGACAATACGCTGTGCAAGCCCCTCTACAATAGCTGTTTTACCTGTTCCAGGTTCACCTATAAGAATAGGATTATTTTTTGTTTTACGTATAAGAATCTGCATCATACGTTGTACTTCTTCATCTCTACCAATGACTGGATCAAGCTCACCATCTAAAGCTTTCTGATTCAAGTCTATCCCATATTTGTCAAGTGCCTCCAGTGTTTCATCTCCACTTTGGGAGTCTATCTGTTTACCTCCACGGATACTCTCTAAGGTTTTTTCATATTCACTGATGTCAATATATTTACCAATAGTATCTGCAATAAAACTCTCCCCTGCATTTGCCATAAGCCATGCATCTACGGCAAGGTACTGGTCACCATTGGCAGTCATGACCCCTTGGGCATTTTGCAGTGAACGTACCAAGTTTTGGGAGAGTTTAATGTTCTCTTTTGTAACAGAGCTAACAGCAGGAAGTTTATTGGCTATACTCTTTGCTTCCAACTCAATGGCAGCTTTATCTGCATTCATTTTATTTAGTGCCTGATGCAAGATAGATCCACTGTTGGTCAATAAAGCCCAAATGAGGTGTATAGGGTCAACTTCTTGATTTTTGTTATGTAGAGCAAGAGATACCCCTGACTCAATAGTACTTTGCATTTGATTGGTTAATTTTTCCATAATATTCATATTAGTCCTTATTGTTAACTCTATTAATTAAATTATTATACAACATTGAGTCATACATTGTCAAGTTTGCTTAGTTATTAAGTTTAGACTATTAAAATATGAGTATATTATATTTTAAGGTTATATATGTTATTTCATCTAATATAAATATAATACTCATAAAAAACAGAACAAGGTTTGAAATTTGAAATTTAACAATAAAAAGGTTATTTTATTTGATTTGGATGGCACTCTAATAGATAGTGTGCCTGACTTGACTCTAGCAGTGAATTATATGCTAAAGAGTTTAGAGTATGCTCAGTTTTCAGAAGAATTAGTTCGTTCTTGGGTAGGCAATGGCGCAGAAACTTTAGTAAAGCGTTCTCTACTTGCTCAAACCGATATTAAAGATAGTACTATCGATGAAAAGTTACTTAAAAATGCATTGGAAATTTTTTTAACCTTTTATGCAAAAAATCTTTGTGTAAACACAGTAACCTACCCTTATGTATCGCAAACACTTAAGAATTTAAAGTCTTTAGGTTACCATTTGGCCATAGTGACCAACAAACCTTTTAGCTTTGTTGAGCCTATTTTGGATAGTTTAGAGCTTAAATATTTATTTGAGTTTTGGATAGGCGGAGACAGCCTATCTGTTCGCAAACCAAATCCAGAACCACTACTGTATGCTTGCAAAAAAATGAAAGTTAGTACAGAGCAATGTTTGATGATAGGTGACTCCAAAAATGATATATTGGCTGCAAATAGAGCTAACATACAAAGCATAGGGCTCACTTATGGGTACAATTATGATGAAAGCATAGATAAATACAGTCCAAATATGGTTCTTGATAATTTTGCAGATATCTTAACTGCTCTGTCAAAAGATTGATTTAGTATGAAAACTGATGCTAAAATAGCCATAGTCGGAGGAGGCATTGCAGGCTCTTCTGTGGCACTATATCTTGGAGAGCTTGGCTTAGATGTTACACTATTTGAAAAAAGTGTAAGTTTAGTTAACGGTCCTCCTATTTGTCATTTGCATGCAGGTGGCAACCTATACCGTGAAATTTCAGATGAGCAGTGCATTACGCTACTTAAAGAGTCTGTAGACCTTGTACGTTTCTATCCAAAAGCTGTAGACTATCGTCCTACTGTCATAGCTGTACCTATTATGGACAGCGGTAAGCCTGAAGAGCTGTTCTCTCGTTTAACATTATTGCAAAATGAGTATAAAGCTCTTATAGAATCTGATAAAAATAACCAAGTCTTGGGTAAATGGAAAGACTACTACAAACTTTATTATAGAGAACAAATAGAAGCTCTCAGAGAGAAAAAAGCAATTAAAAGACCTCAACATTTTGATGAATGGATGATTCCTGTATCTAAAAATATTGATTTGGGAAAGATACAGTTTCCCATTATTATGGTGCAAGAGTATGGACTAAACTTATTTCGTCTTGGTTCATGTATTACTCTTTCATTAGAAAAACTAACCAACACCAAGGTACTAACCAGTACTAAGGTAACTAATGTACAGCAAGACTGTATGGGTAACTGTTGGATAGTAGAGTATAAGCAAAATGGTATAAAAAAAGAGTCTCACTTTGACTACCTTATAAATGCGGCGGGCTTTAAAACTGGGAGTATAGATGATATGCTTGGATTTAAAAGAGATAGACTTGTTGAGTTTAAAGCAGCTTATGTGGCTAAATGGGAAGCGTGTGACGTTATTTGGCCTGAAGTTGTCTTTTATGGAGAGCGTGGTACACCTAATGGTATGGCGCAGCTTACTCCATACCCTAACGGATACTTTCAGCTTCACGGTATGACAAAAGATATCACTCTTTTTAAGGGTGGATTGGCACAAAGCACTTCACAAAGCGCGCAACCAAAATTAGATAAAAAATTTTTAAATAAAATAGATAAAAGGTGGAAGCTGTCCAATATTATGGAGCGTAGCGAGTCTGCTATACAGCATTTATCTCAGTTTATACCTGCTTTTCACAATGGAAAAGTTGCCTCAAAACCACTATTTGGTGCACAGCAAATTCCTGGTTTAGAGTCTAGTCTGCGTACGGCAGATGTTACTTTTGAAAAAGAGCGTTATGCGCGCTGTGAGATAGTAAAGGCTTCTTCTGTGTTGAGTATGGCAGATGCTATTACAAAACAACTTATAGAGTTAGGATACATAGGCGAATTAGCTTACAAAAGCAGAAACTTAGATCATACAAAAAATTTAATGGAGCATGACATAAACAAATATGCTCGCTTGCTCTGCCAGAACCGGGACTATCCTCTCTCTTTGGCAAGTAGAAATATTTCTGAATCTATACAAAAATAGAACCGTTAACTTTTATCATATATACTTAATTTAAAACCTTTAAAGAAAAGCAAACTCTTATAAGTTTTTAAATAAAATAATGAACTTAATTCTTCATTCCTAGGAAAAATATAATTATGATTAAAAAAAGTAAAAAAATTATACTAGCTGGACTAGTTTCCACTATAACTGCTGCCTATCTATTTAGCTCTTTTGCTCAAGCTAGAGATACTTCTATAAAAAGATCAGCTCCCTCTTCAGCAAAAGAGAAGCTTGAAGCTTATATTAAATTCACTCAAATACTTAATGTCATAGAAAGTGAATATGTAGATGATATAAATACTACAACTCTTGTTGATAAAGCACTTAAAGGTCTTATGGCAAACTTAGATTCACACTCTACTTTTATGGATGCAAAATCCTATAAAGACCTCACTGTTCAAACTAATGGTGAGTTTGGTGGTCTAGGTATATCTGTAGGCATGAAAGATGGGGCACTCACTGTTATTGCTCCTCTAACTGGAACTCCTGCTTTTGGGGCTGGTGTAAAATCTGGAGATATCATCTTAAAAATAGATGACAAGGCAACTATTGGAATGAGTATCGATGAGTCTGTAAAATTAATGAGAGGCAAGCCTAAAACAGATATTGTCTTGACTATCATTAGAAAAAAAGAACCTAGACCACTAGAAATAAAAATTACAAGAGATATAATAAAAATACAGTCTGTTTATGCAAAAATCATAGAAGACAAAATACTTTATATACATATAACTTCTTTTGATCAAAAAGTCATCAAAGGTGTTAAAGAGTCTATAAAAGAAAACCCAAATACAGAGGGAATTATACTTGATTTCAGAAACAATCCAGGAGGACTACTCGACCAAGCTGTTGGTCTTGTTGACCTTTTTGTAGATGAAGGTGTTATAGTTAGCCAAAAAGGTAAAACTAAAAAAGAAAATATCAAATATGAAGCACATAAAAAAGACAGTGACACCCAAACACCTATAGTAGTTTTAGTTAATGGAGGGTCTGCAAGTGCCAGTGAAATTGTATCTGGTGCACTACAAGATTTCAATCGTGCCATTGTTGTAGGGGAAAAAACATTTGGTAAAGGTTCTGTGCAAATTGTAATGCCTATAGGGAAGCTAGAAGCACTTAAACTTACAGTGGCTAGATATTATCTTCCAAGTGGTCGTACCATACAGGCTGTAGGTGTAACACCAAATATTATTGTACATGCAGGAAAGATAGAGCAACAAGAAAATTCTATGTTCTTAAAAGAGCGTGACCTCAAAAAGCATCTTCAAGGAGAACTTGACAAGATAACCCCTAAAGAAGAGATAAAGGTAGATGAAAACATAACATCTCAAAAAAATGAAATAGATCTAGATAGTAAAATAATTACAGAAGAGCAACTCTATAATGATGCTCAACTTAAAAGCAGTGTTGATATTCTTAAAGCATTAATGATAACAAAACAAGGGAAAAAATAGTGAAAAAGCAGACAGTAGTTTATGAAGGTAAAGCAAAAAAAAGCTGGGCAACAGAAAACGAAGAATTATATAT
>JAUXGC010000158.1 GCA_030622375.1 Sulfurovum sp. | reverse complement strand
TCAAAAAATATCTTACAATATCGAAAATATAATCATTTTAAGGGAAATATTTTTAAATTTTTTGTCTCTTCTTAATCCTCTAACCTTAAACGAGTGCCACAATAGACTAAAATAATGGCAATTTTTATGAGCCATATATGTGCATTGTCATAACTAAAAGATATAATTCTTAAATAAAATAAAGGTTTTACTTATACTAAGACTAACGACT
The DNA here is from genome assembly GCA_030622375.1 of Sulfurovum sp. GTDB lineage: Bacteria > Campylobacterota > Campylobacteria > Campylobacterales > Sulfurovaceae > Sulfurovum. Next base: position 3,071 of record JAUXGC010000158.1, on the reverse strand, counting down.
ATATCGTATGTGTAGCCCTAAAATAAGGACTTAGGAAGAATTCCTAAGTCTTCCTAATAGTTCTTAACTATTCCTAATGTATAAAAATAACACTTGATTATATTTAATTTTACAGCTACAATTTTACTATCGATATGATTTGAATTGAAAGGATATAAAAAGATGACATTGGATCAAGCAATGAGTGAATTAAAGGTACTTTATCCAGGGCGTATAATTATTAACAAACAAGAGACAAGTAAAGTTCTAGGAAGATCAATACCTGCCTTAGATAGAGATATAAGAGATAGAAGTGGAGTGGGATATTTTGCACAGAAACAAACAGGGAGAGTATATTTTACTCTTTATGATATTGCATTGTTTTTGTCAGTTAGTGAATCCTGATAATGTCTAGGCTTGCAAAAGACTATGAGACAGGTTTTACTCAGGTTCCTAATTACATCATTGAAGATGATGAAAGGCTCTCTTGGAAAGCAAAAGGAATTTATCTTTATCTGGTTAGTAGGCCGGATGATTGGACTTATTATGTAGGCGATTTTACTAAAAGATCCAAGGATGGTAGGGTTGCCGTACAAAGTGCTATTAAAGAACTTGAAACATATGGATACCTCAAAAGAGATCCAGAACATAATTCTAAAGGTCAATTTATAGGGCTGAATTATTTATTAAGAGCGAAGCCCGATGATTATAAATTACGCCAGTCACAAAAACGGGCGGGCATAAAACCTGACAGGCGGATAATCAGCCCCTAATAATACTAAAGTTAATAATACTAAGAAAAATAAGACTAAAAATAATAATACTAAAGATATATTTCATACACCAAAAGAAAAAAGAGATTTTATTTGCAAAAGGAAAAATTAAATATCATGGGTAGACCAAAATCAAAAGACCCCAAAACAAAAAATATAGCAGTATGGGTTACGGAAAAAGAGTATCAAGGCATCAAGAATAAAGCTCACTATTCAGCTCTAAGTACTTCGTCATATTTAAGAACACTTGGTATGAATTATAGACTTAAAAGTAAGATTGATGCTATTGCAGTTGAAGAATTAGTAAAAGCTAAAGCGGATTTAGGTCGTATAGGTGGGCTTTTTAAGTTATGGCTGGTGCATCATGATAATGGCAAAACAAATCTTGGGTCAAAGTCATATAATGAAGTAGAAGCCATAATCGGAGAATTAGAGAAAAAACAGATTAAGCTTTTGTCTAGTGCAAGTCATCTAATGAATGAATGTAAATAATTTGATATAATATAAAAAATGGAGTACTTAATGACTTGGGAACAAAAACGAAAATTGTGTTTTGACTATTTAGATCAATTTCAAAATATATTAACATCATTTCAACATAAAAGTATCAAACAAACCATCGGTACACTTGCCATAGAAGATATGTTTGTATCTCCATCTAAGATCGATAGACTTATAGAGATCGCTACAGGTAAAATAACGGCAGACCAATCAATAGCACAAACCAAAAATAGACTTGATACCGTTGCTTAATGCCTAAGTCTTTTTTTAAATCAGAGTCATTAAATGATTTTGATAAAGAGCTCCTCTCCTCTAACTTATTAGGTGCTAAAAGCCTTAATGAGCTTCACTCACTAGAAAAAAATATTACCGCAGATAAAATACTACATTTAAAACTTACTCCTATCACAGGTGACTTTGATTATGCTCATTTCAAAACACTTCATAAAGAACTTTTCCAAGACATCTATGTGTGGGCAGGACAAGATAGGTATGATATAGGTTACCGTGGGGTATTTCGTAAAGGTGATACAGAGTTTACTCATGGTGAGACACTACCAGAGGTAGCAAAAGGTCTTTTTGATGCTTTAAAAGTGGAGAACTTCTTTAAAAATCTTGACCAAGAGCAGTTTGTCAAAAGTACAGCATCATTTCTAAATGGACTAAATATACTACATCCATTTAGAGAGGGTAATGGACGGACACAGAGACTATTTATGGAGTTATTAGCTCAGAATGCAGGGCATGAATTAGATCTTTCCATGGTTGGTAAAAGTGTGACAATACAAGCATCTATTTTAGGAGCAAAAGGGCAACTGGTAGGGTTTGAAAAGATAATAGAACAAGGTATTATTTAAAAAATTCACAAACCTCTACATCTAAAGCTTTAGATATCTTATACAGATGCTCAATGTTATAATGTTTATCTTCAAGCCCTGCTTCAATCTTGCCAATGGTACTCATGGACTTATGTCCTATGGTAAGAGCAAGGTCAAGTTGTGTAATGCTTTTTTCTTGGCGAATTTTTTTAATGCTAACAGATATCTTTGTATGAAAGTTTTGTATTTCTTTCTTTGTGCATTCTACATAATCCATTAATATTCCCTATGGTGAAACTTAGCTTTAAGTTTAGGAAAGATAGAATATTTTTAACATTCCCTATAGTGAATATATAGGAGTGAAATACAAGATAAATGAGTAAAATTATGAAGCAAATAATTACATTGGTATTATTGGTAGGATTTGGCATGAGTATACAAGGTTGCGACAGTAAGGAAAACAAACTTCAAGCAGAGAAAAAAGTACAAAGAGAACATATGATTAAAAAGATTAATTCACAAAGTAATAACGAGCCAACAAAACTACCATAAAATCTAGTTAATCTTTTAAGATATAATGGAACAAATAATACAAAGGGCAAGATATGACTGATTTGGAATTACAAAAAATAAGTGAAGATGCTTATGAGAATGCAAAGTATGAGCTAGAAGAAGTATATGAGGGCAAGTCATATACCATGAAAGAAGCAGAAGCCATGGGAGCATTTACAGATCCTGCTATTGAAAGTGCTGTAAATAAGTATATAGAGGGGAAAGAGCTTGAAGCATGGGGTAGAGACAATATCACTATTTTTGCCTCTTAGAGGCTTATTTGGGTAGCTATAAAATCCTTGATGGGTCTATATCTGCGGTATGAGGATTAAACTTTACATTGCTGCCAAAATTTGCTTTAGCAATGATTGGGCTATCGGCTATAATTTCTTCTTTTGGGGTTTCTTCCTTTGACTCATTTTTCATACTCTTTTTAAGAGGTAATTCC
>JAUXGC010000153.1 GCA_030622375.1 Sulfurovum sp. | reverse complement strand
TGATTAAGAGTTCTGCTTCTATCTCTGAAGCTCTAAGTGTTGCTGCTGTATCTGATGTAAAATATGGATTGCCTGTACCACCAGCAAATACTACTACACGTCCTTTCTCAAGATGTCTTCTTGCACGACGCACTATAAACGCCTCTCCTATCTCTTGCATATCTATAGCAGACTGTAGTCTAGCTTCAAGTCCTGTATGCTCCAGCGCCTCTTGAATAGCTACACCATTAATCACGGTTGCTAGCATACCCATATAGTCGCCACTTGTTCTTTTAATGATACCATCAGCAGCAGCACTGACACCACGGATGATATTACCACCACCCACAACAATAGCCACTTCAACGCCATTATTTACAAGTTCTTTGATTTCACCTGCAATAAAATTAAGAATTTGAGTATCAATTCCATACCCATTTTCACCAGCCAAAGCTTCACCAGAAAATTTTACCAATACTCTTTTTATCACAAAAAACCTTTTATAATATTTTCGCGATTATACCCAAAAGTGCTTTAGGAGGGGTTGAAAACCTATATGCGTATTAACCTTAATGGATTAATATGTTTAGAGTCTTTGGTTGCCTGAAATATCAATTTATGTTCTACTTTGCCAATAACATACCCTTTTTTTATTTTGCGACCTTTTTTAATATTGGGGGCAATTTTAGAAAGCCCTGCATACACTGTATGTATTTTAGCACTATGTGCCACTACTACTACATTACCCAACATACTGCTTTTGCCAGAGTAAACAACCTTTCCGTTAAGTACATTTTTTACTTTTGCATCAGAAGATGGTGCTTTAAGTGTGATGGATTCATTAAAAATTTTAATTTTATAAATAGGGTCTATATAAGTTCCAAATTTCTTTATAACTTTAGCGCCATAAATAGGAGAAATAGTTTTCCCTCCCCTGTAGGCATATGTACTAGATTTCTGATATGATGAGTTTATTTTTCTTACTTTTTCACTTGGCTTATAGACTTTTTTCTCTACTGCAACTACTGCGGCATTTGCTACTTTTGCTCTCGCCTTGGCTACTTTTTTTGCTTCTTTGGTTTTCGCTAGCCTAATAGCCTCTTTAGCTTTTTTAGCTTTTTCTCTTGCTAAAGCTTTTTCTCTTCGTATTCGTCTTTGTCTCTCTTTTTCAAGACGCATAGCTTCTTTTTTGGCAGCCGCAACTCTACGTGCTTCTTCCACTTCTTTAGTATGCAAAATATTTAATTTTGCCAAAGTGGAACGAAGTGAATTTTGTTTATCAACTATTTTTTCCAGTTTGGCATTATATTTCTCTTCATCATTTGAGAGCTTATCTAGTAATTTCTTTTTGGCTAATTTTTTCTCCTCATACTCTTCTCTTTTTTGAACTATTTTTTTAATCTCTTTTTTCGTTTTATCACGAAGATAAAGTTTATTTTTTTTACTTTTTTTAAGTGTGCCTATGTCAGATTTTAATGATGATAATACTTTAGAATTATGATCTCTATATGCCTTATAAACTTCTTGTGAGATAATAGATTTTTGTGTAGGCTCATGCAGTTGCTCCATGGCAACAATAATAGAAAATTGTTCAGACAATAAAGCAATAAAAGCTTTACGTTTTTGCTCTAGTTCTTGACTTACCCTTGTAAAATCTTTACTGGACTTAACCAACTCTATCTTAAGTATTTCATATTTTTCTTGGGTCTTGTCTTGATCTTTACCCAATTCATATACTTTTTTTGTAAGATAAACAATATCTTTTTCTGCAACTTGAATATCTTTTGCTATCTTTCCCAGTTTTCTGTTTGCTGATTTTTTTTCAGACATTGCCGAAGAGAGATCTTTTTTAGAAGTTCTTATTTTGCTTGTGGTAGAGGAGGCATAAAGTAAGCCTAGTGCCACAAAACAATACAAAACAAAAGACTTCACTCCTGAACTCTTTTGCTTGTAACCACTACACTATATACTGCAACAATAACTATCAACAGTGCCGAACCTAAAAGGATAGCTATATCCCTAGGCATAAAAAGCTCTTCTATATTGTCCATCATAATATCTATACCACTTTGTGCTGCCCATTTAAATTTTATATAGAGAAAAATTATACTAGTCAAAGTAGTTGCAATAAAGGCATCTGTGATAGCTACTCTAAAAAGTATTCCTGATCTCAACATTAATGGGGCGCCAAATATCTCCATAACCTGCATACGCTCTTTATGTGCATATTTCCAAATTTCCATCTGTTTAATAATGAGGAAAAAACTTGCTACAGCCATAAAAACAATAAACAGTTTCAATATAAATTTGATAAAAGAGAATAGTCTATAGCTAGAACTATGACTGCTGCTAAAAATCTCAACTTTTTTTATATTTATATCTGACTCAAGGTCTATTGCTATTTTTTTTAAGTCAGAAGTATCTATATATCTATCTAACCCCACATTATAAAAATAAGGCAAAGATATCAGTATCTCTTTGCTACTACTCTCACTAACTCCTTTGACTATCTCTGAAACAATATTTTCTCTCTCAATTTCTTCACTCACGCTAATATGGTTATTGAGTGCTTTCAATACTGAGAGCTTAATAGGTTTTTTTGCAACAACCAGCATAGAGTATCTTGCTCTAAGTCCCTCTTCATAAGACTTAGTTGCGCGATCAAAGACAAGATAAAATTCTATACCAAACAAAATAGCCATTAGGGGTAAAATAAACATAAGGTGCTCTTTAATGAACTTCATAAACACCCTTACTCTCAATAATAAAATGTCTGTATGGCAAAGAGAAAATAGTTGGAATTTTATGTGTAACCACCAGTACAGTCGTATCAAGCTGTTGACATGATTTTTCCATCAAATCCCAAATCACATTGGAAGAGTAGTCGTCTAGGTTACCTGTAGGCTCATCCGCCAGTATCACTACTGGAGTTTTCGCCATTGCTCTTGCTACACCAACGCGTTGTTGCTCACCACCACTAAGCTCCAGTGGAAATTTGTCTGCATGCTCAGAGAGCTTAACATGCTTCAAGAGTCTTAGAGCCTGTGCATTTTGAATATCTATAGAGTAGCCAGCTATAATTAAAGGCAAAACAACATTTTTGGCTACACTCCACTCATTGATAAGCTTATAATCTTGAAAAATAATACCCATATGAGTTCTTAAATCTTGAAGCTTGCTTTGTCTTGCACTTGTCAAATCCAATCCACCAACAACAAGATTACCTTTGCTAGCTCTAAGTTGCCCATAAAGCGCCTTCAGGAGCGTTGATTTGCCAGAACCACTAGGACCAGTAATAAAAACAAACTCCCCTTTTTTGATACTAAAATTTGCATCCTTAATGATCTCTTTGGCACCATTATCGTAAGCAAGTGTAAGGTGAGATGCTTGTATAACATTAGGCATTCAGATACTCCATTATTTTTTGATGTGCTT
>JAUXGC010000042.1 GCA_030622375.1 Sulfurovum sp. | reverse complement strand
TATGGTCTTTGTTCCTGACCTCCCAAAAACAAGATCAGGTAAGGTGATGAGAAGAATCCTCAGAGCCATAGCCAAAGGTGAAAAGATCACACAAGACATTTCAACACTTGAAGATCCGTCTATCGTTGCGACAATCCAAAACTGTTGTTCGGATGCAGAGCATTAGACCACACATTACTTTCCCTGTGTATGCATGGGGAGGTATGCTTTTTACTCCTTTCCCATTAACTCTTTAACTTTTTTCAAATCTTCAAATACCTCTTTTTTAGCACTTGGGTTTCTAAGTAGATAACTTGGATGATAAGTAGGAATTAGTGTATATCCATTTTGCTCATGAAGTGTTCCTCGTATTTTCGTAATGTTTGTTTCATCACCAGTAAGATAGTGATAAGCCGTAGCACCTAGTGCTATAATCAGTTTCGGCTTAATAATTTCTATCTGTTTAAGAAGATAAGGCTGACAAGTGTGTGCCTCTGTTGGGGTAGGAGCACGGTTGTTTGGTGGACGACATTTAACTATATTGGCGATATATACATCTTCTCTTTTAATATGAAGTACATTTTCTATCATCTTTGTAAGAAGTTCTCCTGAGCGACCCACAAAAGGTTTGCCCATACTATCTTCACTAGCTCCAGGTCCTTCGCCTATAAAAAGTAAATCGGCGTTAGGGTTACCCTCTCCAAATACAACTTTTTGACGACTTTTACTTAGTTGGCAAAGATGACAATTATCAGCTTGCTTCTTTAAGGTATCAAGTTGGTTTGGAAGTATGAGATTAGGCTCATCTTCTTTATATGGTGTTATATTTGTATATCTATAACCTAACTGCTTGAGTTGGTAAAGTTGTTTTAGCAATAGTGCATTACGTAGGTTTTTCATAGAGCTATTATATCTTAATTGGAGATAGTTCTTTCTATAATAACTCTTCGCTATAATAATAACAATAATTAAAATATGGAAATAAAAAATGAATTTAGAACAACAAGATAAAAAGTATGTACTTCAAACCTATGCACGCAATTACACGAACTTTGTAAAAGGTGTAGGTTCCGCGCTCTATGATGAGAATGGTAGGGATTATATAGATTTTGCAAGTGGAATAGGGGTAAGCTCTGTGGGTCACGGCAATAAAAAGCTTGTTTCCGCGATATGTGAACAGGCTAAAAATATTATACATATTTCAAATTTACAAGTTATAGAACCTCAAGCAAAACTAGCACAAAAAATTGTAGATTTAAGTGGATACGATATGGGTCTGTTTTTTGCCAATTCAGGAGCAGAGGCAAACGAGGGAGCCATAAAGATTGCGCGTAAATATGGTGAGATTAATTTTGATGAAAAACGCTATAAGATTATAACCTTGGAGCACTCTTTTCATGGTCGCACGATTACTACGGTCAAAGCCACAGGACAAGAGAGCTTTCACACTCCACACTTTTCTCCTTATCCAGATGGGTTCTCTTATGAAAAGTCTATCATAGATGTATATAAAGCTATAGATAATGAAACAGTTGCTGTACTTATAGAGCTTGTGCAGGGTGAGGGTGGCGTGCAACCTTTTGAGAAAAAAGAGATACAAGAACTTGCGGCTTATCTTAAAAAAGATGGGATACTGCTTATAGTGGATGAAGTGCAAACTGGAGTCTATCGTACAGGTGAATTCTTAGCTTCAAATTTGTATGAGATAGAGCCAGATATTATTACTCTTGCTAAAGGTTTAGGAGGAGGTGTCCCTATAGGTGCAGTGATGACTAAGCATAAAGAAGTGCTAAGTATCGGGGATCATGGGAGTACATTTGGAGGCAATTATTTGAGTACATGTGCAGGCTTGGCTGTATTGGAAATACTTGAGGAGTTGTATGAGAGTGGAGCTATTGCCAGCACTCATCTTTACTTAGAGAAAAAATTAGAGAGTATTGTTAAACAATATGGGAATCTTTTTGAAAAAGAGGTTGGATTGGGGCTTATGAGAGGACTTAGAGCTAAAAATGTATCTATACAATCATCAGTGCAGAGCAGAAGCTTAGAAGAAGGGCTTATTGTGTTGAAAGCAGGTCGCAATACAGTAAGGTTCTTGCCAAGTATTACTATTACAAAGGATGAAATAGATGAAGGATTTAAACGTTTTGAAAAAGCTATTAGTAGTTTATAGTTTGCTGTTTACCTCTTCTGTGTTTGCAGATGAGCTTAGCAATATACTATCAGACAATAAAAATATATTATTTGATTATGAGTTCCGCCAAAATAAAGCACAGAGCGATATGCTTGAAAATAGTTGGATAAACCCTATTGTGTTGCAATATAACAAAAATTATTCAAAACAATTTACAGATAGAACAGTACAGACTGGTAGTTTTAGTGTAGGCATAGACCAGCCTATTTTCCGTTTTGGCGGCATTTACTTTGGTATTAAATATGCTCAAGCTTTAAGGGGGGCAAATAACGCTGAGATAGAATTAAAAAAGCGTGAATTGATAGGCTCTGCTGTTAAACTGCTTTTTGAGATGAATAAACTAAAACTTGAGCAAAAAAAGATGATACTTCTTGTAAAAAATGATGCTATAGATATACGACAAAAACGAGAAAGTTATGAGGCTGGATTGATTGATAGTAGTTTTTTAGACCAAGCTATACTCAAGAAGAATCAAGACGAAACACAGAATTTAGAAATGGAAATTACGCTAATGAAATTAGAGCAAAGTTTTTCACTTTTAAGTGATAAAAACCCAAATACATTGAAACTTCCAAATCTGACACTCATCTCTGCAGAACAATATAAGGGTAGAAATCTTGAACTTGTTCGAGATAAACTTAGAGTTAAAGAGAAGAGTTATAATGCAAAAATGACTTGGACAAAATATATGCCTAGCGTATCACTTCAGGGAAGATATACGGATGCAGACCTCAATCCTCTTTTTGCAAGACCTGGACTTGAAGAGAGATATTATGCGTACGGATTTAATATTTCAATGCCACTGAATATCAATATGTTTTCAGACTTAGAGGCAAGTAAAGTAGCACGACTTAAGGCACAAATAGAAGTGATAGATAAAAGAGAAGAGATAGATAAAGAGTATGGGTTGATTAGAAATAAATTACGTATCATAGAGAAGAAAATTACTCTTGCAAACAAAGATGAAAAACTCTACAGCAGACTCTATAAAACAACAAAAAATCTTGCTAAAGCAGGGGAAAAAACCTCTTTTGATACAGCAATGATGTACAACTCTCTTCAAGTGAGAAAATTGGATCAAAAGATTTATAAAATAGATAAACAGATAGAGCTTATAGGTCTTTATACTAAGGTGGCTAATGCACTTTAGTGAGTATGTGAATGAGTGGCTCTACGGGGAAGATGGTTACTATAAAAACTTCAAAACTATAGGGAAGGGAGGAGATTTTTATACTGCTGTCAGTGCAAGCTCTTTTTTTGGAGCAAGTATTGCCAACTATTTTTATTCGTTACTCAAAGAGGGTAAAGCAAATAGAGATGGATGGCTTATAGAGATAGGGGCACATCAAGGGTATCTGTTGTGTGACATGATACAGTGGCTATATACTTGCGACCCTGCTTTAATTAAAACACTTAAATTTGGCATAGTGGAGCGTCAAAAAGAGGTACAAAAAGTACAACTCTCATACATAAAGGAGCGTTTTGGGGATGATATTGAGATTACGCATTTCAATGATGTTTCCGAAGTTAAAGCCCAATATGCATTTGTGGTTGCCAATGAAATTTTTGATGCTTTTCCTTGTGAGTTGATTAAAGATGAGAAGATAGCTTCTGTAGTAGATGGGGAAATTAGTTGGGAAGAGGCATCATCTAAAATACTGATGTGGGCTAAAACGCATAGGTTAACTCAAGGTGAGATAGCTGTAGGGTACGAAGATTTTGCAGAAAATATTTCAAAAGGCATTAAAAAATGTGATTTTATCTCTTTTGATTATGGAGAAAAGTATGTCCGTAACGACTTTTCTATACGTGTTTATAAGGAGCATGAAGTATTTCCTCTTTTTGATGAGGAGTTGGTATTGTCGGAGTCTTACAAGAGAGATGACATTACGTATGATGTGAATTTTGGACATGTTGTTGAGGCATTTTGTGCCAAAGGATTTACAGAAGTGGACTATGAGACACAGGCAAGGGCGTTAATACGTTTTGGACTCATAGAGATACTTGAAAAGTTTGCAAAACAGACAACACAAGAGAAATATATTAGAGAGGCAGACAAGATTAAAACACTCATATCGCCCACAATAATGGGAGATAGATTTAAATTAGTACATTTTAGAAAATAGTTTTAGTTTGTCATTGATTTGAGCATAATGCATCTCTTTATGGAAGCCCCTTCGCTGCCTAAAATGTTGGTATATTTATCAAATTTTTCTTGGCCAACTAGCGAGATACACTCAGCTCTTCCCATAGCTGTTGGAGCTGTTTGTGTTTGGGCAACTCTGGTTGCTTGTTTGGCTTTGGCTTGAGGATACATGTAGTCTGAATTAAAGTTATTATCTTCAACTTTTTTTAATTTAACATTATTTTTTGTCATTTTTTCTTGTGATTGTTGTTTATTTTCCAACCACACTATTTTTTTATTTAAGTAATCAATTCTTGCTTTTTGTTGTTCTATAATTCTTGCTTGTTGTATAGATTGATTTTGAAGTGTAGTTTGTTGTCTGGAGCTACACCCAGACAAGATAAGCAGAGCAATACTTGCACCTATCCATAATTTCCATATTTTCATAAATATCCTTTTATTTGTTGTATATAGTTGTAATGTAATTTATAACAGTTTTACTTTTAATGTATCACTACAACAGCAATAGCAAAGCCTCCATCATGACTAATAGATAGTGATGATTCTTCAATATTATGTATTTTTTGTGTAGCTTGACTTAGTCTAAAATTAGGGGCCCCTTTGATGTTTTTGCTGATAATAATATCATGAAAGGATAGCTCGGACCCTATGCCACACCCAATAGCTTTTGATATGGCTTCTTTTGCAGACCAAAATCCTGCTATGGTTTCCACTCTTTGTGCAAGCTCTATCTCACTATCATTTAAAAACTTAGTCTTAAACTTATCTCCAAATTTTTCTAATAATTTTTCAATCCTATTAATTTGTATAATATCAGTACCTATTTTCATAAACATAGTGTATCAAAATTACATCCATTCAACAACCTTAGAGACTTCATCTGCCACAAAACATTTTATATCTGTTTGTTCTATCGGCTTGTTTGGGATGACTGCTTTAGAAAAGCCTTGTGTTTCCATTTCCTTAAGACGCTGAGTGAGTCCTGATACCTCTCGTATTTCTCCCGTAAGGCTGACTTCTCCTAAAAAGAGTGTTTCAGGGCTTAGCTCTCTGTCTCTGTAGCTACTTAAAATAGCTGCAATAATGGCAAGGTCAGCAGACGGCTCATTAATCTTAATGCCCCCAGAGATATTGATAAAAACATCATAAGTGCCAAGTGGTAAATCAAGCTTTTTTTCAAGCAGAGCCAAAAGCATCCCTAATCTGTTATTATCAAAGCCTGTTGAGCTTCTTTTTGCATGTCCATAAGCTTCTGAAACTAAAGCTTGTACCTCTATAATAATAGGACGACTCCCCTCCATAACAACAGTAAGCGCGGAGCCTGAATGGAGCTTGTCTTTGTTAAAAAACTTTCCAGCCATACTTTTGGCATCGTGCAAACCTTTTTTATTCATCTCAAAAATGCCAACTTCACTAGTGGAACCAAAGCGATTTTTAAAGCCTCGAAGCAGTCTTAGTTCTGAGTTTGTATCTCCTTCAAAATATAGCACTGTATCTACCATATGTTCAAGTACCCTAGGTCCAGCAATAGAACCATCTTTAGTAATGTGCCCAATAATAAAAATTGGAATATGGAGGCTTTTGGCAACTCTCATTAAGTCAAAAGTAATGGTTCTTACTTGTGTTACAGAGCCAGGGGCTGAGGGTGTATCTTCCGAGTATAGTGCTTGAATGGAGTCAATAACGATAAACTCATAATTTTGATTTGAGATTTCTGAGAGCACACTGCTTAAGTTAATTTCTGGAAGCAGATAAAGGTTGTCATGGTTTGCATCTAGTCTGTTGGCGCGTAGTTTTATCTGTCCTGCTGACTCTTCTCCTGATACATAGAGGACTTTTTTATTGGTTTTTGCTAGATTGCTTGCTATTTTAAGTAGTAGAGTTGATTTGCCTATACCGGGACTTCCACCTATCAGCGTAAGAGAACCAGGCACAATACCACCCCCAAGTACCAAATCCAGTTCAGCACTTCCTGAAGAAAAACGTTTGATATTGTCTTCATCTATTTGTGTAATTGGTTTGGCTTTAGAGAGCATGGATCCAGTAGAGTTACTACTAGAAGTCTCTTTTAAAAATTTGATTTGCTCACTGCTTAGCTCTATCATGGTTTCCCACTCATTACAAGAAGTACATTTGCCCATCCACCGTGGAGATTGGAATCCACATGCCTGACACTCAAATAGTGTTTTTTTCTTTGCCATACCTTCTGCCTTTATATACTGTTGCCTATATTATAGTTTCAAATAGTGATAGTGATAAAAAATATGTCAAATTGTCATATTTTAATTCTTTTAGTTATAATTTTACTTTAAATACTCCAAAGGATTTCTAGTGACATTTAATGCGATAAAACAGCTTTTTTACGGTCTCTACTTGACAAATAGTTTTGGTTATAGATTATGGAAAACCAATGACCCTATGGAGAAAAAAAGATTAAGACTGGCGTACTCAAAAGCACAGCTTAATGCGCTAAATATAACAATTAAAATTGAAAACATAGATAAGTTGCCTCAAGATGGACAATATCTCATAATTGGTAACCATAGAAGCATCATTGACCCTCCTATTATAGAGGTGGCACTAAAAGATACTGAAGTATTTGGACCTTGGATTTCAAAAAAAGAGCTTTATAATTCATTTTTCTTTGGGGCGTTTGTTCGTAATGCAGGCTCCATACTCTTAGATAGAGAAAAAAATCAAATGAGTAGTTTTTTTGCAGATATTAAAAAAGCAGTTAAGCAAGGAGAATCGATATTTATTTTTCCAGAGGGTACACGAAACAAAACAGATAAACCATTGACGGCATTTAAAGATGGTTCACGGATTATTGCTCTTAAAAATAAGCTACCAATACTCCCTGTTTACATTAAAACAGATGCGGGAAAAGCATTGAAAAATGCATTAGATGATAGCAAACTGGAGCAGGAAATCACTATTGTGATAGGGGAGATTATAGATAATAAAACTAAAACAAATCTTGAAGTGCTGTATCGTAAAACATTCTCTTTGGAGGAGAAGGAGAGTTAAAATACCATTTTAGATAAAAATTTCATCTAAAATGGTATTGATATACTCATTTGCTTTAAATCTAATCAAATCTTTAGGATTCTCTCCTGTCCCTATATAAAAAATAGGCATTTGAAGCTCATCAGCGATACTTAACACTGAACCACCTTTGGCTGTACCATCAAGCTTTGTGATAATAATGCCATCTATGCCAATTATTTCATTGAACACTTTTGCTTGATTAATGGAAGAGCTTCCTTGTGTACCATCAAGTATAAGCATCTTTCGATGAGGTGCTCCATCTTGTGCTTTACTGGCAACACGTATCATCTTTTTAAGCTCTTCGCTAAGATTAGTTTGTGTATGGAGTCTGCCTGCTGTATCTATAATCACATTGTCAAAATCTTTTGCTTTTGCAGACTCAATAGTATCATATACTACAGCAGAGGGGTCATGCCCTTGTTGTGTGGCTACTATGGGTATATTTAGCTTCTCTGCCCACTTGCTAAGCTGTTCTATGGCTGCTGCACGGAAAGTATCTCCTGCACCCAAAATGACTTTTTTGCCCTCTTGTTGATACCGATAGGCTAACTTTGAGATGGTTGTTGTTTTCCCGGCACCGTTAACTCCAATAACCATTTCAACAAAAGGTTTTGCATCACTATTTTTCCAGTCGGCTTTGTATTGAAATACAGAAACAAGAGAGTTAAATGCCTGTACACGGTTAATATTGTTTGGTAACTCTTCCAAAAGTCGTTCTATGAGTTCATAGGTTACATCTGCTTCAAGCAGTATCTCCTCAAAGTCTTCTTTTAGTACTTCTCTCTTTTTTGTTGGAGCCACCTCTTTGATGGCATCACTGGTTCTGCCTAAAACTTTTTTAAATATATTAAACATTGCGTTTATATCCTTTACTCTTTGATGGCTTGTTGTATATCATGGGTTATCATCTCTATGGGAACGCCGCCTTCATAATGTGTGTAGTAGTTACCATCTTTGTAAATTATAGTAAGTGGAAGAGAAAAATTTTTAGGTAGTTGAAGTGCTTTTGCCAGTTTAGTAGATATAGTATCATTTTGTTTACTGTTCGAGATGAAATAATTTATATTATATTTATTGATAAACTCTTGCAAGTTGTTGATATTTTGTTCATCATTGACAAGAATACCTATAATGAAAAGGTTGTTTTTATATTTTTCTTGAAGGTCTGAAAGATAAGAAATCTCTCCAAGGCAAGGGGAGCACCAAGTAGAAAAAAGATTGATGAGTATAATGGGCTGTAAAATATCATTTGAAGATATACTTTTATCGCTTATGGTAATTGTATGACTCTTCTCTTCTATCCCACTTAATATAAGGGTATCTAAGGATTCTTTTAGTATTTCTGGTATTTCTGGTGTTTTTTGTACTTCTTGTATCTTTATTTCTCTTGTGGTGTTGGTGTATGTCTCTTCTGTTTTTTGAGACTTTTTATCTTCACACCCTACAATAAAAAACAATAAAATAGTAGTCAATAGAAGATTTTTTGTTTTCTTCATATAGTTCCTTAGATATAATTAGAAAAGATTATATCAAAATAGCACTAATAGAGAGTGGGACTTATGAAAAAAGATTTTAGAGCAGACTGTTTAGAACGTCTATCAAAAGTAAGCAAGAGAGGTT
>JAUXGC010000156.1 GCA_030622375.1 Sulfurovum sp. | reverse complement strand
GTCTTAAAATATAAGCTATAATCACCTATCTAAAACAAGGCCAACCTATGTCAAAACGTCCAACACTCTTACAACATTTTCGCTCTTTTGCTTATCAGAACAATATCAAAGATCTTGATAAGGCTTTAGAGTATTTTACAGTATTTGGTGGTACGGGGTGGGATATAGATAAGTCAAAAAGTGTAGATGCCCTCATAAAAGAAAAAGTACTGCGTAACTACGAACCCATCCACAATGGCATTATACGCTTTACACATGGTAATGCCTTGTATCACATGTTGTTGTCTATTATAGCTTTGGGTGAAAGCCATGAAGATGCTGTGTTTAAAAAAGCTAGAGTGGGTAGAGACAAAGGTGAAGAGGCTATGGACTATTTGGAGATGAAAAGTCTGTTAAAGTTTGACACCTCAGTAGAAAAACCTTTAAAAAGTTCTGATGGAAAATCAGACAGAGTGTTTTTTGAGTTGCCTTTTATGCGTTTTTGGTTTGCTACTGTTTCACCTTATTATAAGAGTATCTCTAGGGGAGATTTTAGTGAATTTGAAAAAAAGTGGAGTCAGTTGAGGGGTAATTTTTCTATTTTATTGAGCAATCTCTTAGTGTTGGAGCTGGTAAAACAAAGTTTTGCTACTAAATTTACAGATGATCCCATAGTCTCCATAGGTAGTTACTATGACAAGCAGACGGACATAGAAGTACTGGCTAAAAGAAAGTCAGGTAAGCTGTTGGCAGGTGCATGTAAGTACTCTAAAGACCCAGCTAAGACAAACATGATTGAGACATTAAAGCAGAAATGTAAAACAGCAGAACTCAATATAGAAGAGTATGTACTCTTTTCTAAAAATGGATTTTCTTCGGAGGTAGTGGACATTCAAGATGCCGACATAACACTTTTATCTCAAGGTCATCTATCTTCGTTACTAGATAATTTGAGTAAAGATGATTTGTTAGTATATAAGAACAAGAAGTACTAAGTACAGGCACGCATCGGTTAAAGACCTCATTGTATTATTGACAAAGTAAGTAAAATAGTAATAGAATAGAGTAGTAAGACTATACCATATTACTTATTATCCAAAATCAAAATAAGGATTACACATGAAACATCTAAAACTTTTGAGCCTACTCATTATTGCTTTTGCAACGACTACTTTAAGTGCTGAGACAAAACGCTATGAAATAAAATCCGGCATTATAGAGTATACAATTACACTGAGTGGAGACATGATGGGTATGAAAATGAAGGGAAAAGGTACAGCTACAACTCTGTTTAAGGAATGGGGAAATGTTGAACTGCACTCTGAAGAGAGTAAAACAACTACTATGGGAATGACAGAGCATAATAGAGAGATAACTAAAATAGATAATGGGAAGGTCTATAGTGTAGACTTTGATCAAAAAGTTATTTATGAATTGAGTGCAGATGCTTTAGATAACTCTGAACATAAAGATCTTATGCAAACAGGTAAAGAGATACTTATCTCCATGGGTGGTAAAAAGATTGCTGAAGAGAAGTTCATGGGATATAATTGTGAAGTATGGGAGATGATGAACGTTAAACTTTGGATCTACAAAGGTATTATGATTAAAAGTGAAGCAAATATAATGGGCATAAAAAATATGACTGTGGCCAATAAAATTGAGTTAGATGTTTCTATACCTGATGAGAGATTCAATCTTCCAAACTTTCCAATACAAAAAGGTCAAAAGCAAGATAAAATGCCTCAGATGACACCTGAACAGATGCTGCAGATGCAAGAGATGATGAAGAGCTTCTCAAAGAGATAATAAAGGGGGGGGAGTGTTAGATTAAAGTGTAGTCCATCTTTTTATAAGTTCTTTACCTAGGGCAAAAGGTAAACAGTCCTTATTACTATATTTTTCGACCTCCATTTGAAGTTCTTCAGTAGTCATGGATTTATACATTATTGTTGGAGTTGAATTACTGTTAGCTATAGGATCTACATCTATAATGTTGTTTTGTGTACTCGCCTGTGTCATCGTTGTTGCGATGATTGAGAGGGTTATGATGCTTGTTAAAGTCTTAAGTTTCATGGATTGTCCTTTACTTATTTATTTATATAAGCAAATTATATAGTATATTTTAGAGAATGTGTGAGATAAAGTGATTAAATTTTAGACATTTTATCTATAGACTTACTAGGTATTAGATTTTAGATGTAATTTAGTGATTAAACTTTAATCACAATATCTATAGACTTACTTGACATTAAATTTATAGATATGATTTATCAGGTACTTTAAAAGAGACGTTTAAAAATTTTTTTTATCTTTTTTTCTGCTTTAGGCATAAAGTCTGTATCTGGTATAAAACCTGTGGCATCAAAGCCTACACGAGGTTGTCTTATAGACCCACCTATGTTACCTTTTATTGCGTATTTGTTGTAGGCAAATTCTATCATGGCATCATGGGTGTCTTTTTCTTTATTGATAGTAGCTTCACCTACAGTAATAGAGGCATCATGTGCTTTAGCCATGAGGGTATAGTTGATCTCATCTCCATTTATGGTTGCATCGAGTGATGTTTCACCAAAGACAATGGAAGAGGGGTCTTTTTGTATCATCATCTTAAGACTTCTAGTCACAGTGTTAGATGCAAGTCGAAATTCTTCAAGGGCTAGTTTAGTGTTTCCTGTTTTGTTTTGAAGGTTATAGTCAAAATTACCAGATGCGTTGGCATTTACAAAGGCAGGAAAACGGAACATGTTCAACATGTTTTTTACAGGAACGGCTACGATGGAAGAGGTAAGGTTCTTATCTAAAAGCGTATAGTTTATCTCTCCTCCTAAAGATTTAGTTACCCCTGTTATCTTTAATGTTTTTTCTTTTTCCAGATGTCCTTCGAGTACGATAGCCCCATCCATCTTTGTTCGTAACAGGTCAGAAAGACTTTTCAGGTTCATGATGTCTATAATATAGTTTGAAGAGATATGCTTCGTCTTTCTATCAAAGCGTACATCTTTAAGGTTTACATTTGCAATGTTACTTTGCATATCTACACTGCCGATCACCGTTGTGTCAGTAAGGTTCACATCTATTATGCCATCCATTTGCATCGCTTCAGGCATAGAGACCTTGTATAGTTTTTTCATGATGTCATCATTAAAAGTAATGCCATCAAAAATGATTTTTCCATGGGTATTTCGTTCACCCTTTACCAGTGTTGGTATAGTGATATTTGCATCGACTTTGCCTTTGGCTACAGGAGGTTGCTTGGTAAGTTCTAAGATGTCAGATAAATCCATATCTTTGAAGTTAATGGTTATCTCTTTAGCGTCACCATCCAAAATATGAAGATAATAGTTTAACGGTGCTTCAAATGAAGTACCTTTAC
>JAUXGC010000145.1 GCA_030622375.1 Sulfurovum sp. | reverse complement strand
GCTACTCTTACTCTTTTTGTTGTTCCATCTTCAAGAGTAATCTTTACAGATCTTAAGTTTGGAAGTTGTCTTCTTTTTGTTTTGTTGTTTGCGTGAGAAACGTTATTCCCAGTTAATGGCCCTTTGCCAGTAATTTCACATTTTCTTGACATAATAATACCTTCTGTTTAATGTAGATTTCATAAAATTACAGATGAAATCTTGAATATTTTGTGCGATTATAGATGATTTATGCATAAAATTTGCTTAAGATATGTAATTTATGCAAGCTTATAAAGTCTACAAGCACAAGTTTGATTTTGCTATAATAATAAAAATTTATTTTTGAGGAATTTTATGTTAGTAGCTCCAAGTATACTTTCGGCTGATTTTGGGAATTTAGCTCGTGGTGTGGAAGCCATATGTGAGGGTGGTTGTGATTTTGTACATGTAGATGTCATGGATGGGCATTTTGTACCCAATTTAACCATAGGACCTGTGGTCGTGGAAGCTGTGTCAAAGGTGGCAACCAAACCTTTAGACATACATCTTATGGTGGAGAACAATAGTTTTTTTGTAGATTTATTTGCTCCTTTAAAACCTGAATTTATCTCTTTTCACATAGAAGAGGAAAAACATCCGCATAGACTTATACAAAAGATTCGTTCTTTGGGCATAAGACCAGCGATCACACTGAACCCACATACACCACCTGAAGTCATAGAGTTTTTGTTAGAAGATGTAGATATGGTTTTACTTATGTCTGTAAACCCTGGTTTTGGAGGACAGAAGTTTATCTCTTCGGTGATAGAAAAAGCCAAACGTTTGAAAAAACTTATTAACGAACGAAACCCTGAGTGCCTCATAGAAGTAGATGGTGGAGTAAATGATGAAAATGTGAAACTTCTTGAAGAAGCAGGAGTTGATGTAGTAGTTGCAGGTCCATTTGTATATAAACACCCAAAAGGAATAGCTAAAGCTATCTCTGCTTTAAAATAATGTAGGGGGCGATTGCCATCGCACCAATAGAATTCAAATAACAATAAATCGGTGCGATGGCAATCGCCCCCTACAAAGAGGTATAGATGAGAGTTAAAATATGTGGCATAACAAATCTAAGAGATGCATTGCATGCGGTAGAGTGTGGAGCAGATGCGTTGGGGTTTGTTTTTTACAATAAGTCACCACGCTATATCACTTCAACAACAGCAAAGCATATCATAGATAAGTTGCCTCCATTTGTAGAGAGAGTAGGTCTCTTTGTAAATGAAGGTGTTGATACTATCGATACAGTATGCAAATATACTGGTATTTCACTTGCCCAAATTCATTTTGATGTAGATGAGGAGTCTTTAGATTTGATTGCTCCAAAAACACTTCCAGTAATACGTGCAAAATCTCCTGAAGATATTCATAAATTTTCAGATAGATACCGTTTAATAGATGCTTTTTGTGAAGCATACGGAGGAAGTGGCAAGCGTCTAAATCTTGAGTGGTTTGATGGTATAGATTGTTCTAAGATTATTCTTGCAGGAGGACTGACTCCAGCCAATATATCTGAAGTAAAAAAATATGGGTTTTATGGAGTAGATGTAAGTTCAGGAGTAGAATCAATTAAGGGCAAAAAAGACCATAAAAAAGTGGAGCAGTTTATAGCAAATGCAAAAAGTATTTGACGAGCTAACTATAGCATTTCGTAAAAACAGAGGAGTGCTGTCTGAGATACAATATAAAGAAGTTGTGGTAAAACATACAACACTTTTAGAAGATAGCGAAATCATTTTTATTCTATTGCAAGCTTCAGGCTACCCTATTGTACAACTTGAAGATAGTACATTTTGTTTAGAAACATACTTTACACCTTATGAAGAGCAGTGTTATTGTGTTTTAGATATAGAGACAAACGGAAGCAAGCCAGGGAGTTCTCAAGTTATAGAGATTGGTGCCGTAATGATGAAAAATGGTAAAGCTATTGACAAATTTGAAACATTTGTTGAGTGTGCGTATCTTCCAGAGTATATTACAAAAATTACAGGCATAGAGCCTATTGACCTTATGGGAGCTCCTACAAGAAGAGAGGCGCTTGTTAGATTGAAGAATTTTATGGGCAGTGCCATCTTTGTAGCACATAATGCAAACTTTGACTACAGTTTTCTTAATGCTTCGTTTGACCGTTTTGGTTTAGGAAATATAGGCAATCCAAAACTTTGTACTATTGATTTGGCAAGAAGAACCTTTGAGAGCGAGAGGTATGGATTGGCTTATCTTATAGACTCTCTTGATATAAAAACTGCAACTCACCATCGTGCCTATAGTGATGCAGTGTGTGCCACAAAGGTGATGGAGAAAAGTTTAGAAACAGTACCAGTGCATGTTAAAAGTACTGATGATTTGTTGCGTTTTTCAATATCTAGTAAAAAAGAACGACGGGTCAAAAAAGTAAACCTGTAGGGTGTTGTACCCTTACAACACCGTATTAATACTCAAACTATTAAACAATTTTAAATCTTTATCGTATGCAAACAAAAGGTGTTGTGAGGACACAACACCCTACGGTTTCTCCCCTAAAATATTATGTAAAAATAGTATTTGAGCAAATAGGGGTGCAAAAATATTTAAGAGTGGTACATAGTTAAATAGTGATGCAGTCATTGCAATAATAGTTGTTTTTTTGTTTTTTTGTTTTGCTCTTCCTTTAGAAATAAAAAGTGAATTTACATCATAAATAGTTGGTTCTTTTATGAGAATTGACCATAGATATAACATTGTCACTTGTCCCAAAATAGGAATAAATAGTAAAGGGATAAAAAGTATAAAGAGAATCAAAAAAACGATACTTGCCTTAAGTGTCAACAGTATAGAAGTTGTGATGTTGGCACTTCCTACAACACTTACCTCTGGATAGTGTTTTTTTGCCAATAATATGAGTAGTTTTTCACTGTAAAGAGAGGTAAATAGAGATATGGTAATGATGAAAATCATATACCCTAACCCAAGAGTAATAAATTTTGCTCCAGAAGTTTGTAGCCATTCCCATGGTATCCATGAGATATAAGAAGCTATGAAAGAAGAGAGCCATCCCCATAAATACCACACAAACAAACTTGATAATGCTAAAGACCTTAATCCTATTTTGCTAACAAATACAATAACATCTTTGGAGAGTATATCTTGTAGGCTTTTTGTGATGACTTGTTTCATTTAAAGTTCTTTCTTGTCCCTAGGTTTATTGGTATTCATTTTTAAAAGCAACATAGCGTTTAGCAGAGGCATAAAGCTCTTCCACTTCCTCTTTGGTGAGTTCACGCACTACTTTAGCAGGACTTCCTACAATTAGACTTCGAGGAGGGAATTTTTTATTTTTAGTGACTAAGCTTCCAGCTCCCACGATGGATTCTTTACCTATAATCGCACCATCAAGTATGGTAGCACTCATCCCTATAAGACAAGCATCTTCTATAGTACAGCCATGCAACATTACTCTGTGACCCACGGTCACATCATTTCCTATGATAGTAGGGTTGCCATCTGACATATCTTCTTTTTTG
>JAUXGC010000056.1 GCA_030622375.1 Sulfurovum sp. | reverse complement strand
TTGTCTAATGTTTTTGTAAAATGTTGTGGCAAAGAATTAGCCATTAGTACTCCTGAAGTAATTATAAATCCAATTATAGTTGTTAGTAGTTTAAAGTTTTTGAGTCTCATTTCCAATTTGCTCCAATAGCTTCACTTATATGTTTATATCCATCTTTTTGTAAGAGCTTGATGATTCCCTCATTAATCTCTTTTATGAGTTTTGGACCTTTATAGATTAGCATACTATAAACTTGTACCAAAGAGGCGCCAGCTTTAATGCGCCTGTATGCTTCTTCTGCAGAGTCTATGCCTCCTACTGAAATGAGAAGGGTTTGTCCATAAAGCTCTTTACCTATAGCTCTAAAGAGTTGGTATGACTTTTCTGTAAGCAGAGCACCAGAGATGCCACCAAAATCTTTTGCATGTTTTGTTAATGAGTAGTCTATGGTAGTGTTGGTTGCTATGATACCAACAGCTCCAGCATCTATGGCTGTTTTGCATAGTGTTA
This sequence comes from Sulfurovum sp., assembly GCA_030622375.1. GTDB lineage: Bacteria > Campylobacterota > Campylobacteria > Campylobacterales > Sulfurovaceae > Sulfurovum. The sequence continues at coordinate 7,220 of JAUXGC010000056.1, read as the reverse complement.
TGGCATCCTCCGCTTCCATATCTGGTGCTATTTTTAGTAAAACAGGTTGAGAGGTAATCTCTTTTGCCATTGTAAAAATAGCTTTAATAAAATCTTCATTTTGCAAATCTCTTAATCCTGGTGTGTTAGGTGAAGAGATATTAATCACAATGTAGTCCCCATATGCTTTAAAGGCTTTAAAAAGTGTCTCATAATCTTTAAGAGCTTCATTTTCTAGTGTTGCTTTGTTTTTGCCTATATTTATGCCTAAAGGGTAGTCAAAAAAGTAGAGTTTTTTAAGACGCTGTAACATATAGTGACTGCCTCTGTTGTTGAAGCCCATAGCATTTTGTATAGATTGGTCTTCTATGAGCCTAAATAGTCTTGGTTTTGCATTGCCACTTTGAGGAAGAGGGGTGACTGTGCCTATTTCCGTAAAACCAAAACCCATAGTTGGCATAGCTGTAATGTATTGACCATCTTTATCAAATCCTGCACCTAGACCTACTGGATTTTGAAAGGTGCGTCCAAAAATCTCCTGTTTTAGCATAGGGTGCGTGATGAAGTTTTGGTTTTTAATGAAAAGTAAAAGTTTAGGGAAATGCGATAAGCATCTAAGCCCAAAGCCAGCTATGCTGTGTGCTCTCTCAGGGTCCAATTTAAAAAGTATTTTTTTGAGGTTTTCATAAGAAAAAAGTGACACTATAATCTCCATAATAAAATATAGAGCCCTCTGATTAACCTATTGTGAGTACCTAGGTTAATCATGGGATTCTATAGATATTATATCTAAGTATCAATAAAAATAGTGAACACTAAGTGTGGCACCCTTTATATTTTTTGCCTCTTCTATCTCTTGGACTGTATAGTAATGATACGACAAGTCTATATCAATATTATCTGTTGTATAAAATATAAATCCAATAGTAGGTCCATAATAATATCCGCTTGTATCTTCTATAGCATTATAGTCCAATTTGAGTGTTCCTACAGTCAATCCAATATAAGGTCTAATTCTAGGTGTCCCTAAAAATTTATCCATTAATATTTTATCTATTTCTGCAGAAAAAGATTGATACTCTTTATGATAATTGTAAGTGAACATAGTTCGCCAATCTAAAGTTTGCTTTCCGTATCTTAAGCCTATAGAGGTTACTTTTTCATTATTTACATCGATTTCAATAGTTTTGCTTGATACAGTTAGACCCATAAAAGCAAATTCTTCTTTTTCTGTGGAAAAAATTGAACTAAATAAAAACATAAATAGTAAGATAATTTTTAACATTAATCTCTCCCAGTAAAGTAAAATATTAGTATATTACTTCTTCTGTTATAGGCTTCTTATAGTATCGTTTTTTGATAGATTTCTATATGTAGGGCACTCTTCAATCAGTACATTATGTGAACCTCTGCATATAATCTCTCCATCTTGAAAAACTAAAATCTTATCAGCATCTTTTATTGTACTTAATCTGTGTGCTACTGTAAAGGTAATCATTCCAGATTTTAGTTCCTGTAGTGCTTGTTGTATGAGAGCTTCACTTTTGTTGTCAAGTGCAGAAGTAGCTTCATCAAGTATGAGAATATCAGGATTTTTATAGAGTGCACGTGCTAAAGCTATACGCTGTCTCTGCCCACCTGAAAGATTATCTCCACTCTCTGATAACATAGTATAGATGCCTTTTTCCAACTTCTCTATAAACTCCATAGCATAAGATTTACTTAACGCTTCTATAATGCGTTTTTCATCTATCTCTTCTCCATAAGCAACATTTGAAGCAATAGTATCGTTAAAGATATAAATACGCTGTGTAACATAAGATATTTTTTTATGTAAAGAGGTGAGAGTAAATGTTTTATTGTCTTTCCCGTTTATGAGAATTTTACCACTATTTGGGTCATAAAAGCGTACAAGTAAATTTACTAAAGAGCTTTTACCAGCACCGCTATCACCAACAAGCGCTACGGACTCTCCTTTTTTTACTTCTAGTGAAATATGTTTTAAAGCAGGCGTGTTTTCATAATTGAGTGAAATATTTTCTAAAGAGATAGTTTCAATACTCTCTGTAAGTTCCTTCTCTCCAGAGGCAATAAGTGGTTTTCTGTTTAGTAGCTCATGCATACGAGTATTTGCAGTTATGGCATCTTGTGCCTTATTGTATAGATGTGAAAGACGTTTTATGGGAGTATATAGCATAAAAAGAGCAGTAGCAAAAGCAAAGAAAGCCCCTACAGTCATATGTCCATCAATTACCTCTTGTCCTCCAAAATAGATAACAACCCCAATAGCTATAGAGCCTAAAATTTCCATAATAGGAGAAATTAGAGCATTGGTTTTAACCTGTTTCATTAGAAACTTAAAGACATTTTGATTTTCTATAGCAAACCGTTTGTGTTCATAGTTTTGTGTTGAGTTAGATTTTATAACTTCAATATTGGATAAAATTTCACCTAGTCTAGAGGTCATATCGGCAGTACTCTCTTGAGAAAGTTTAGAGTATTTACGCATTTTTTTAGCCAGCCTAGCAAGTGGGAAAATGGCAAGTGGCATAATGATGAGAAAATACAAAGCGAGTTTTGGACTCTCATAAATAACATAACCTGTAAGTGCAAGAATGGTTAATATTTCACGGATAAGGTCTGGAATGATGTTTGAAACGACCATCTGAATACGAGTAATATCATTGGTTACACGTGAGAGTAGCTCTCCTGAATGTATATTTTTAAAAAAATTTATATCTAAGTATGTAAGATGTAAAACAAGTTTGTCGCGCAGTTTTCGTACTACATCTTGACCTATGTAAGAGGTGCAGTAAGTTTGTATGTATCTTCCTAAGCCCTTGAGAGTAAAAACAACAACCAAAAGAAAAGGTATGAGTGCTAACATATTTCTATCTTTGTTAATAAATACATCATCAAGTACAGGTTTGATTAGCTGTGCAGTCCCGACAGTACCTATGGCGACAGCTATCATGCCTAAAATAGCAAAGAAAAATTGTTGTTTATATCCAAGTAAATAAGGAAGATACTGCTTTATGAGGTTTTTCATTATGTTTTTTCCCAAACAGTGCCATCGGCTCTATCCATTATAGATATTCCCATACTTATAAGTTCATCTCGTATATTGTCGGAGAGTTCAAAGTTTTTCTCTTTTTTGGCTTCTACCCGCGCAGCCAACAAGGTTTCTATCTTCTCCTTGAGTGATTCATCTACACCGATTTGAAAATAAGAAAATGGTTCTTTCCCGCCAAACCCAAGAAGTTTATCTATAAATTCAATATTGGCTAGAGTCTCTTGTTTCAGTGGCTTATTTGCACTCTCTTTAGAGTTTGTATCAAAAATATCATTTGTGGTTGCTATCATTTCATCAATGACTGAAAGAGTAACAGAGATATTGAGATCATCAGACATGGAGTCTAAAAGTAATTTTTTGAACTCTTTGTTGACACTAGAGGTTTTGCTGGGACTCACACGCTTTTTCAGTCTGTAAATTTTATCAAGCCTTTTTTTAGACATAAGCAAATCCTCTTCATTGAAGTTGAAGTCTTTTCTGTAATGTACGGAGTTGAGGTAGTAGCGAAGTACTTCTCCATCATAAATAGCAAGTGCATCTTTAAGAAAAAAACTGTTGCCCAAAGATTTACTCATCTTCTCCCCAGCTATCTGTACAAAACCGTTATGCATCCAGTATTTAGCAACCTCATGACCTGTGGCACAACGGCTTTGGGATGCTTCATTCTCATGATGAGGAAAAAGTAAGTCTGCTCCTCCACCGTGAATATCTATGGTGTACTCACTGTTGCCATGAAAATGTTTTTCTATCATAGCTGAACACTCTATATGCCACCCTGGACGACCCGAAGAAAAATCAGTATCAAAACAGATATCTTCACTATCTTTACACGCCTTCCAAAGTGCAAAATCTTTAGGGTTCTTCTTTTCTCTAGTGTGTTCAACACGGCTTTGGCTGTCATTATCTTCACTTACCATGTGAGATATATCACCATAATGGCTATCTCTACTTGTATCAAAATAGACATCTCCTACTGAAGTGACATATGCAAAACCTTTGGATATGAGCTTTTTTATCATCTCTTCTATAGCCTGCAGTGAGTCTGTTGCTTTTGGCTCTATATCTGGACGCTGTACCCCAAGTGCTTTCATCTCTTCAAGGTATCGTTTGATGTAAAAAGATGTTATCTCTTCCATGGACTTTCCTGTGGTTTCTACTTTTTTTATGATTTTATCGTCAATGTCAGTAAAGTTTTTCCCCAGTGTTACTTTATATCCAAGCACCTTGAGTGTACGGGAGAGCAAATCAAAACTAAGTGAACTTCGTGCATGACCCAAGTGAGCATCATCATAAACAGTAGGCCCACACACATAAATACTTACTTCGCCTTTGCGAATGGGTTCAAATGGAAGTTTTGTTTTTTGTACACTGTCGTAGATGTGCATAATATTGTTTCGCCTTTGTATCGTGAGTAGTTTACCCACTAAAGAATTTGCTGTCATTAAAGTCGTGGGCAAGAATGCCCACGCTACAGATTTTATTGTTGTAATTATATCAAATTTATCTCATGAGTGTAAGTATCCAACTATTTACAAAATATATAAGTATGCTAAAAAGTATTATCATAGCTATAAAATAGAGGGACTTTTTAGACTTAACAATATCCATAAACCTCTCTGTCCCTACCTCTTTGACAGTAAAGATAAACAGTACCCAACCCCCTATGCTTCCAGCCAATGCAAGACCAGAAGCACCAAGTGGATGCATAAGTATAAGTGAAGCTGTTACAGAAGTTATAAGCGAGTAGACGGCTATTTTTGCAGCTTTTAAGTGTCTATGTGAAGCATACAGAAATAGAGAAAATAGTTTTGCCAATCCAAAAGGTAGTAACCCTACCATATACATTTGGAGTACTAGTACTGTCTCTAGAGTTTGGACTTGTGTAAACTTTCCTCTCTCAAAAAGTAACCAGACAATGGGTTCAGCCAGTAAAATACCTCCAACCATTGCAGCACCCAGCAAAAAGGCAAGAAGCCAAAAGGCTTTATCTAGATTGACATAAGCTTCTATCTCTTGATTATTTTTAAGTGCTTTAGAGACAGCAGGGAAAAGCACTGTAGCCGTAGCTATAGCGATAAGAGCAAGAGGAAGTTGGAAAATACGATTAGCATAAAAAAGGAAAGAGACTGAGCCTGTCATTAGAAAAGTTGCCAATAAAGTATCTATAAAAGCAGATACCTGAGGAGTGGAGTTCCCCAATATTCCAGGCAAGAAGAGTGACTGAAAATTTCTATTCTCCTCTTTGACATCTTTTTTGTTTCGGTATTTCCATCCCCCTATAAGGAGTTTATGAAGAGTAAGGTTTTTAAGTGCCATAAGATGAACTATTACTTGCAGTGTACCACCAATGAGCACTGCAAAACTAAGTGCATAAGCCACAGTTTTTGGATCCTCTTTCATGTAGAGATAGAGTGCCGTTATCATAGATATGTTAAGTAAAGCTGTTGACATAGCAGTAGTGGCAAAATGATTTTTGTACTGTAGTAGCGTGGCTAAAAAAGTTACGATAAATATAAGGTCTAAATACCAAAAGTTTATAGCAGTCATTGGTGCCGTTTGTGCTATTTGTTCACTATCCCACCCCCAAGCCAAGAGTTTAGTTATGGGTTCTGGAAAAAATGTAATGAGTAGGGAAATAGTCGTCAAAAAAAGTAAAAAGCGTAAAAAAATGGCTGTGGCAAAAACACCTTTATGTCTAGAAGCTATAAAAGAGGGCATGAAAGCTTGTGTAAAAGCACCCTCAGCAAAGATACGACGAAAAAGATTGGGGAGTTTAAAGGCTACAAAAAACATATCACTCCACACTGAAGCACCCAGAGCAGACGCCATAAGTACATCACGACCTAAACCTGTTACGCGTGAAAACAGGATACCAAGGCTGTTAGTAAAGATAGATTTTAATTGCATCAATGTTCTTTAGTAATTATTTTGAATGTATTTTAGCATAGATAGGCAAATCTTTCAGAATATGTAAATTATTTTTTGTGATTTAAAATCAAGTTTACTTTGAGTATACTTTAAAAAATTACAAAAAAAATAAAAAGGATTTATATGAGAAATATTTTATGGATATTGGCTTTTGCTATGATTTTGGTAGGTGCTAAAGATGCAGATAATATTAAAAAAACGGTAGATGCAAAAAGTTACCTTGCTTCAATTCATTCAAAACAGATAGAACCAAAAGCTCTATATAAGTTTATTGACGATGATGAAGAAGAGATTTATATTGTAGATATACGAGAGCCAGACCAGATAGGTCATGGAGAGATATATCACGAAAACTTAATTGTTATTACAAGAGGATATTTAGAGTTTTCAATAGAAAGAAGAATACCTGACAAGAGTGCAAAAGTTATTATCTATTGTTGTACTGGCAGTCGAAGTAATTTAGCAGTAAAAACTCTTAAAGATATGGGATACACTGATGTTATATCACTTAAAGGTGGAATTGTAAGATGGGTTCAAGAAGGATATCCTCTTGATACAGTTTATGGGGAAGTCTTTTTAAAATAGATAAAGTATGTCAATTTGAAATATTTTATCCACAGAATTATCTCTTAAGTTATAATAGTGCCATTCAACAGAAGGAGCAGTTATGATTGTAGGTATAGAGGGTATAGTAGAACGCAAAGATCCTACATTTATACATTTAAATGTAAATGGTATTATTTATGAAGTGCAAGTTTCTATTAACACCTCAAATACTATAAAAGAGAAGCAGATAAAGCTTTTTGTAACACAAATTATTCGTGAAGATGCCAATCTTCTTTTTGGATTTACAGATACCAATGAAAAAAAGATGTTCGATACAGTTTTGAAAATAAACGGTGTAGGTCCAAAAGTAGGACTAGCCATATGTTCTACTTTTACCCCATCAACTTTTGCCAAAGTGGTAGCTTCCAAAGATGTAAGCATGCTCAAACGTGTGCCTGGTATAGGACCAAAAGCTGCAAGCAGGATACTTGTGGAGTTGGCTGATTTTATCGTTGATGGAAATGATGAAAGTGAAAATTTAGGAGCATTTGGTGAAGCTGTGATGGCACTTGAGAGCTTAGGTTTTAAAAAAGATGTTATCCAAAAGGCACTTCTAGGATGTTCGGGCGATACAAGCACTCTAGTAAAAGAGGGACTAAAAAAATTACAGCGATTCTAAAGCATCAGAGAATGT
>JAUXGC010000003.1 GCA_030622375.1 Sulfurovum sp. | reverse complement strand
TTTTGTAAGTTTTTCAAAATAGTAGAGTTGCTCTATGGCAGTTTCCAATCCTCCCTGCTTGACCTTTGCTTTTTTGGCGATATTTACAAGTTTTTCATCCATAAATAGTCTGCTTGGGTAAGCCAATTGCTCTTCTTGGTTTGAGAGAATTAATGATATCGCCCATGTTTTGAAAATAGATAACTCTTTGATTTTAAGAGAAGAGCCTATATTTTTTAAATATTTTGAAATAGAATCAATGGTTTTTGGCTTGAGTCTTTTAGAGAGTGTAATTGGTGAAGATAGTTTTGTGTAGCGTGTGATTAATTGCATATCTCGTTTTGTCATTTTTATTTCACCATAGAAACGTTGGGCTTCTTGTAGAGATGATATGACAATATTAGGAAGATTATTGATAGATTTATCTTTCGTATGAAAGGTACCAAAAACATATGAGCATTCTTGTAAGTTTTTATCTTCTATTTTCCATAACATGGGAGTATATTTTAAAGGGGCATTGCTACAAGAGGTAAGAAGAATTATACTTAAGAGAGTTAATAGTTTCATCATAATATATATATTAACTAATTTGCGTTAAAATTAAGCAATTAAAATCAAGGATATTATTTTGACACTCTTTGGGACAGATGGTGTGCGTGGGAAAGCAGGAGAAAAAATAAGCGCAATAAATGCGATGAGACTTGCTATGGCGACAGGGATATATTTTAAGCAGTTTGCAAAAACCAATAAAATTTTAGTGGGTAAAGACACAAGACGAAGTGGCTATATGATAGAAAATGCCATTGTCTCTGGACTGACTGCTGTTGGCTTTGATGTCATACAGATAGGTCCTATGCCAACGCCTGCCGTAGCTTTTTTAACAGAAAATATGCGTTGTGACGCAGGCATCATGATCTCTGCAAGCCATAACCCTTACTTTGATAATGGAATCAAGTTTTTTGATGGAGAAGGCAATAAGCTCAATCGCAACAAAGAGGAGCAGATTGAAACGATATATGCAGATGACACAGTAATTAATGAGGCACAAGCTACAAATAGAGAGATAGGCAAATCAAAAAGAATTGATGATGTAGTAGGTCGCTATATTGTGCACATTAAGAATTCATTTCCTAAGCCTTTAACGCTTGCAGGAAAACGTGTAGTGATAGATTGTGCAAATGGTGCAGGGTATATTGTAGGACCAACTATTTTAAAAGAGTTGGGAGCAGATGTTGTTGTAATAGGTGATAAGCCAAATGGATTCAATATTAATGAAGGGTATGGTGCAATGCATCCTGAGAACTTAGCAAAAGTAGTGCTAGAGTCTCGTGCAGATATAGGCATAGCCTTAGATGGTGATGCCGACAGACTTGTGGTGGTTGACGAAAAAGGAGAGGCAATTGACGGAGATAAACTTATAGGGGTATTGGCGGTAAACTTAAACAGACAAGGTAGTCTCAAGGGAGGAGGCGTAGTTGCTACAGTAATGAGTAATCAAGGATTAGAAGAGTACCTCTCCTCTGAAGGGTTGACTATGTATCGTTCAGCAGTAGGAGACAAGAATGTTGTTGAAATGATGAAAGAAAATAGTATAAATTTTGGAGGGGAACAGAGTGGGCATATTATTTTTTCTGACTATGCAAAGACGGGTGATGGTATCTCCAGCGCCTTGCAGGCATTAGGATATCTGGTAAGAACAGGACAAAAGGCAAGTGAAGCCTTTAACCCTTATGATTCGTATCCTCAACTGCTAGTTAATCTTTATGTAAAAAATAAAATAGACCTTGAAGAGATAGAAGGATTAGAAGAGCTTAAGAAGAGAATAGAAGTAGAAGATATTCGTCATCTATTTAGATACTCTGGAACAGAAAGTAAAATTCGTCTTTTATTAGAAGGCAAGAACAAAAAGAAACTAGAGGCAGTGATGGAAGAGTGTGTAAGTTTTTTTGAAGCAGTTTTGACTTAATGCGTGCTTTTTCTGTCTTTTTTCTTGTAGCAATAGGTACATTTGTTATTGACCAAAATATTAAAATGCTCTTTGTTGATGGATATTATCGTGCAGGAGAGTGTATAGATTTAGAGCTACACTATAATAAAGGTGTGGCATTCTCTATGTTTTCCTTTGTTGGCTCTTACTTAAAATGGATTCAAACTCTTTTGATTGTTGTTATATTGTATGTAGTTTTTAAAGAGGGGTATATTAAGAGATATGCTTTCCCTATAGGCTTGCTCATGGGAGGAGCGGTTGGAAATCTTTATGACAGATTTATACATGGGGGAGTTGTCGATTATGTAGCATGGCACTGTGGGTTTAACTTTGCTGTCTTCAACTATGCAGATGTTGCCATAGATGTTGCTGTTGTGTGGTTGCTTGTGTCGGTATATTTTTTCTCTAATGAGTCCAAGCAGTGAGAATATTTACTCTGCTTATAGTTTGCTTGGGTCTGCTTCACTCAGATATAGACTCTATAAATATTGCCCCTACTCTAAAAGAGAACCGTTTTATGGGTATCAAAATACTTGATCAAAAACAACTCTCTTTTAAGGATATTGGAGGGGTAAAATTTTCTGAAATTTCAGATATAGCATATGAGCAAAAATCAAAAAAACTTTATCTTGTAAGTGATGAGGGCAGACTCTTTACTTTTAGGGCTGAATTCAGCGATACAATAGAAGACTTAAAACCTCTTCTGGGTACAAAGCTCACTAAAAAAAATGGTAAAAAGTTTAAAAAATGGAAACGAGATAGTGAAGGCATGACGCTTGATGGAGAAGGAAGGCTTATTGTCTCTTTTGAAGGGAAAGCAAAAATAGCCTATTTTCATAAAAATTCCAACAAGTATGGACATATGATAAGAAAATACGATTTGCCGAAAAAACTAAGAGACACTGAAAATTACCGTAGTAAAAATAAATCCCTTGAAGCTTTGGCGTGGCATCCAAAATATGGAATTTTGACAGTTGCTGAGTGGCCTTTAAAAAAAGACAATAAAAAATATCAAACTATTTATGCATTAAATGGGAAAGAGTGGCATTTTCAGGCAGAAGTGGAGAAGAAGAGTGCAGTATCTGCCATAGAAGTAATGGATGACGGCAATATTCTTGTGCTTGAGCGCTCTTATACAGGACTAATGAAACCTTTTATAGTGACGCTTAAAAAAGTCTATCTTGACACTTGTAACAAGAAAAAAATGTGCAAAACAGAAATATTGGCAAAGATGAACAGCCATAAAGGTTGGAGTGTAGATAACTTTGAGGGATTAGCCAAAGTAGGAAAAAATCGTTATATTATGGTAAGTGATGACAATGACAATTTTTTTCAAAAGACTCTCTTAATATATTTTGAAGTGTTACTGTAGAGCCATGATAACAGTTAAAAATCAAACACTCTACTTACTTTTGACACTTTTGATAGTGGTGATGGTTATCTTTGGCTCAAAAGCCTATACTCAAGCAAAAGCATATGAAGATGCAACTTTTTCTCTTGCAGGGCACATGAGTGCAGAAAACTTGGCAGAATTTCAACTCAAAGACCTTGCAGAGACACTCTCTTTAGGATTTTACAAGAATGATAAAAAAGAGAATCTTGAAAAATTAAAAGAGGAACAAAAAATATATAAAAAGAGAAGCCAAATATATACACTTTACGCTATGTTGGCTCTTTTTGGGTTATTATTGAGCTTTTTTCTTATCTCTTTACGAGTGTTTACTTTTTTTGGTTCCATGGGTGCACTGGTGACACTCATATTTGGACTGATTACTCCTATTATGATGGTAACTATTCATAAAGAGGTAGAGTATTTGGGTGATGTAGTGCTTTCATTTGAGTCCAAAGGAGTTATAGGCTCCATAGTAAAACTTTTTGAAAATGGTGATACTGTAGTGGCAGTAGTGATATTGATCTTTTCGGTTCTTGTGCCTATAGCCAAAACGCTATCTTTACTTTTTGTTTCCATATTTATGGATAGTACATTTGCACATGGTATAGTGAAATTTTTTAAGATAATAGGAAAATGGTCAATGGTAGATGTTTTTGTGGTAGCTACTTTCTTGGTCTATCTTACAAGTGATGGCGGGGGTACCAGTCGTGCAGAAGTTGAGGCAGGGCTTTACTTTTTTTTGGCATACGTTATAGTTTCCATGTTAGTTAGCTTAAGCGCAGACAAGATGCTATATAGACTGAAGGGATAAATGTGTATTGTGAATTGGCGTCTTCACTAAATATATTGGCAACTTACAGTAACTTAAGCCTATATGCTGAACCCTATAGTATATAGCTTTTATTTTCCTCGTCTATTTCTTGCTTGTATTAAAGTTGCGATTTGTAATTATGGTACAATTTGTCTAAAGGAGAATATGTGCACTTAATATTATATAAAAAAATCTTAGGGCTACTATTTTTACTCTTTTCGGCAGGATTTGCAGTGTGGTATCCACTTACAAATTTGCTATAGAAATTAAGGAGTGAATGAATGTCTAAGACAAAACGATACAGCCCAAAAAAAAACTTATTACCGAACTCTAGTAAAGGAAAATTACTATATATTTTTCTAATCCCACTTTTTTTGTCAGTAACTATTGCGCTTTTTCAGACAAGCATCAAGGCTTTTCTTCTTAATATAGTAAGCTTCTCTCTTTTTCTAGTTGTAGTATATGTAGCAAAAAAAGGATTCTTGCAAGAGGAGATGTATAATCAAAACACTTTCTCTAAGGCTCCAAGCATACCCTATAAGACCCTTGGAGGATATTTGCTTGGCGGTGCTACATTTTTTACAGCTTTCATTGCAGGAGAACAAACTCTTATAAAATCAGCTTTTTTGGCACTCATATCCATAGTAGGATATTATCTTTACTATGGATTTGACCCTAAAAAAGATAAATTTGAAAACTTAGGCGATATTTCGGCTGAATTTGTGCTGGAAACTATCAATGAAGCAAAAACAAAACTCGCTCTTGTTGAAAATGATATGAGAGAGATTAAGGATATGCTTTTACACGAAAAACTAAATATAGCAGTAGATAAGGCTAAAAAAATTTTACAGACTATTCAAGAAGACCCAAAAGATGTGCGTGTGTCTAGAAAGTTTCTCATCGTTTACATCGACGGCATAGCAAAAGTGACTAATGCTTACACCGACTTGGAGGAGAGTAGCATCGATACTAAAACTAAAAAGAAGCTACATAAACTTATGGATGATGTAGAGCAGCGATTTGATAAAGAGATAATAAGACTTAAGGGCAATAACCACTTTGACCTTGATGTGCATATAGATGTGCTTAAAGAGCAGATTAAACACTAAATTATAAAGGATATGATTATGGAGACAAAAATAAAAGAAATTATCGAAGCAACAATAGAAGAGAAGAGTGAACAAGTTCCAGAAATAACAGTGGAGGAAGTAACCCTTCTTCAGAGTGCATTGGATGAGCTTGATATTAAAGATAGAAAGTCTATCATCTATTTTGGCTCTTCTGCACAAGAGAAGCTTGATGATATCTCTAACCGTATGATAGATGGTGTGCAAAATAAAGATATTGGTGCAGCAGGAGCAGCACTCAATGAAATGGTTGCTTCTATTCGTGGGTTTGATATGGATAAATTTAATCCTAATGTCAAGCTTGCATGGTGGCAGAAACTCTTTGGTGTGACTAAGCCTTTAGTGAAGTTCATACAAGAGTATGAAGGAGTTAGAGACCAGATAGATATGATTTCCAATAATCTTGAGAAGCATAAAAGTGGCCTGATGACAGACATTGTATCTCTTGACAAACTCTATGACGCAAATCTAAATTACTTTAGAAACTTAGAACTTTACATTAAAGCGGGAGAGATAAAGCTTGAAGAGCTTGAAGAGAGTGTTATCCCAGAGTATGAAGCAGAGACTAAAGATAAAGAGATGATGGCTATTCAAAATTTAAAAGAGATAAGAGGATTTAGAGATGAACTAGAGCGAAGAGTGCATGATCTTAGATTGTCTCGTCAAGTAACTATGCAGTCCCTCCCAAGTATTAGGCTTATACAGGAGAACGACAAGTCCCTAATCTCTAAAATTACATCTACTTTAGTAAATACAGTGCCTCTGTGGAGAAATCAGCTCGCACAAACAGTAACTATATTTAGAAGCTATGATGCCGCAATTGCAGTTAAAGAGGCAGCCAACCTTACCAATGAGTTGCTTGAGAAAAATGCAGAAGGGCTTAGGGAAGCTAATGTACAGGTGCGTACCCAAATGGAACGAGGTATTTTTGATATAGAGAGTATTAAAAAAGCTAACGAAACATTTATCGCTACACTTGATGACTCATTGAGAATTGCACAAGAGGGAAAACAGGCGAGAGCAGAGGCACTTATAGAACTCAACAAAACCGAAAAAGAGCTCAAAGATGCACTGCTTTCAGTCAAAGCAAGAGCAGAAGATTTGCCTGAACTCATAGAAAATAATAAAGGAGCCTAGTATGGGATTATTTAGTTGGTTGTTTGGACAATTTATTGATGTCATTGAGTGGACTGATGATTCACAAGACACAATGGTTTACCGTTTTAATAGACAAGGTAATGAGATAAAATATGGCGCGAAACTTACCGTAAGAGAGTCTCAAATAGCAGTATTTGTCAACGAGGGGGAGATAGCTGATGTTTTACAGCCAGGTATTTATGAGTTGGAGACAAATAACATTCCTATATTGACAAACTTGCAACATTGGGATCATGGATTTAATTCTCCTTTCAAGGCAGAGGTTTACTTTCTTAATACCAAAAGATTTATAGATTTAAAATGGGGAACAAAAAATCCTATTATGGTGCGTGACCCAGAGTTTTCTATGGTGAGACTTCGTGCTTTTGGTACTTATGAGATACGCATAAAGGATGCTAAGACATTTTTAACTGAAATCGTAGGAACAGATGGACACTTTACTACTGATGAGGTGGAGGATCAGCTTACCAATCTTATAGTCTCTAAGTTTGCAACTATTATGGGCTCAGACAATACTCCAGTACTTGACCTTGCGGCCAATTATGAAAGATTTGGTGCTTTTGTTACTGAGCATATTGCGCCAGCATTTGAAGAGTATGGACTTGAATTGACTAAAATGTTAGTTGAAAACATCTCACTTCCTGAAGATGTAGAAAAAGCTATAGATGCTCGCTCAAGCCGTGAAATGACAGGTGACCTTAGTGAACACATACAGTATCAAAGTGGACAAGCACTTGCTAATGGTAGTGGCTCTGCTTCAGATATGGTTGGAATGGGAGCAGGTATGGCAATGGGACAGCAGATGGCAAATAGCATGAATGCTCCACCCACAGTTCCAAATCAGATAGTACAATACTTTGTTGCAGTAGGAGAAAAATATGAAGGACCTTACTCATTTGAGCATATAGAATCAGATATAGTTGATGGTAAAATCAATCAAAAAACATTGATTTGGACACAAGGAATGGAAAAATGGAAGACAGCCAGTACACTATTTGCCAATAAATTTTTCCAAACACCTCCTCCTCTAAAGTAATTTATGAAGTTTTCTGCTATTAATTTTACATGCCCCTCTTGTGGGGCACCACAAAAATTTTCACCTGCAACAGGAAAATTGACTTGTGAATTTTGCAGTACTCAAACTTCTATAGAAATTTCTGAAGATACTATATATGAGTATGATTTTTCTGAAGCAGTATCGACCTTAACTGCCCAAAAAATACAGAGCATCACAAAGAGTGTAAGCTGTAAAAAGTGTGCAGGAAGTTTTACCCTTACTCCTTACTCCTTCTCGTCAAATTGTCCCTATTGTGGTACTCCTGCAATTATTGATTTTATACAAGAGATTACTCCAAAGTCACTTATACCATTTATGCTTACACACAAAAAAGCTCAAACTCTCTTTAAAGAGTGGATTGGCTCTCTTTGGTTCGCACCTAATGCATTTAAAAAATATTTGGATGGAGACAATAGACTTACGGGCTACTATTTGCCATACTGGACTTATGATAGTGATACAACTTCACCATATAGAGGACTTAGAGGCGATGTATATTATGTTATGGTTACAAGAAGCATAGTGCGAAATGGGAGACAGCAACAAGTACAAGTGCAAGAACCTCGCATAAAATGGACACCAGTCTCTGGCGTTGTTTATGTAAGTTTTGATGATGTTACGATAGGGGCAAGTAAAACCATCTCTCGTACTATATTGGACTCTTTGGGACCTTGGAATACTGAAAAACTTGTACCTTTTAGTGAAGAGTATCTTTCTGGATTTGAGGCAGAAGAGTACACCATAGGACTTGATAATGGATTTGAATTTGCAAAAGCAAAAATGTCGTTTAAGATAGAAAAAAATATACGTTATGACATAGGAGGGGACCAACAGCAAATTCACTCCATACAAACACAGCATAAAAATGTGACATATAAAAATGTCCTCTTTCCTGTCTGGACGGCTTCATTTAAATGGAATAGTAAAGAGTATCACTATGCGATCAATGCTCAAACAGGCAAGATAGTAGGTGAGAGACCTTATAGCTATATGAAGATTATATTTGCTGTTTTGGCTGTGATGTTTATGGTTGGAGGATTTATATATATGGATAGAGATGGATTTTTGCACCGTTCTGCTACAAACAGTACAGTAATAGTAAATCCATACTAGAGTTTAAATTACCATATCTATATCGGCACAATCTTCAAAATATTTAAAAATCCTGTTTCTCTCCTCCTCGCTATCTACAATACAACTTGTATTATAGGTTTGAAATTTACCAGTTTTGGAAACATTGCCTAAAGAGCAGAGGTGCTCTTTCTCCCTCATTGCTTCTTTGATGCATCTTAAAAGTTTATCTCTATCTCTACCTATAATTTTAAATCCCCAGTTGGTCGGATAAGTTATTTTGGGTCTATCTTGAGTTTTATCGTCTAAAATCACCGCTGTTGCCTCCAGATTTGGTTTCTAATTGTATATTTTTGATAATCATACCTTTATCAATAGCTTTTAGCATATCGTAAATAGTAAGTAGCCCCACGCTTACCCCTGTGAGTGCTTCCATTTCTACTCCTGTTTGCCCAATAAGCTTTGCTGTTACAGTCAGTTTGAACCCTGGAAGTTCAGGAAGCTCCTCTATGTCTGTTTTAACCGAGGTTAGCATAAGAGGATGGCACATAGGAATGAGTGTACTTGTCTGTTTTGTGCCTTGTATAGCCGCGATAACAGCAGTTTGCAGTACAGGTCCTTTTTTGGCAGAGTTGGCTACAACAGCATCGAAAGCAGGTTGTCCCACTTCTATGATGCCACTTGCCGTAGCAATACGCGTAGTGTTGTTTTTATTTGATACATCAACCATTTTTGGTTTGTTTTGTTCATCAAGATGTGTTAAGTTCACAAGTATTCCTTTTAGAGTAAAGTTCTACTCTTTTGTGCATTTTAACATAAAAAAGAGTGCAGATAAAGCAGTTGTGACGTAAAAATATAAATTATGACGCAAATATATAAAAATACTTGACTTTTATCATCAATATAGGCTAAACTTATTAAAATGATAAGGAGCAATATGATATATGCGTATTTAAGACAATTATCAGACAGTAATATCTCTGAGCAACAACGTAGTATTATCTCATTTTCATTGACTCAAGGTTTAAATATCGATAAAGAGGTTATAGAATATTCAAGAAAAAACCACTTAATAGAAGAGAGGGAGCAGTTTGAAACATTCATGCACTCTTTGAAAGAGGGCAATAGTCTTATTATTGATAATCTCTCTGTATTAAGCAGTAGTGCAGAAGAGCTTATTAAAGTTATTAATTGTATATTGAGCCGTAAAATTAATCTTTATATAGTTAGTTCAAAAATCCTGCTTAATAATGAGACAACTATTGTGGAAATTTTCCCCCTACTTAATGATTTGCGCGAAGCACAAAAGGCAAAATCAAATCAGATAGGTCGTCCCAAAGGAAGTCGTTCATCTTCTAAGTTTGATGTGCACCAAGCACAAATTATAGATTTACTTAAAAAAGGTCTAAATGTGAGTGCTATTGCAAGAGAGTTAAATGTGAGTCGTAGCTCTCTAAAAGATTATATTGGTTCAAGAGGTATTAAAGAGGTAGTTGAAGGATCGTGGATGGAGATAAATCAACCACAAAAAATTTCAGGTGTGGACACCGCTTTATTGATATGTCCATTTGAACAAGAAAAATAAATAAAAAATAGGAGTATAAAATGGAAGTAGCTAAAAAAGAGTCAAAAAAGAATCAACTAAAAGAGTATTTAAAAGAATGGGTGCCTTATCGTATCAAACGGTATTGGGCCTATCTTATAGTTACAGCTATTGCACTTGTGATGCCATTTATCACTATAGGAGGGAATCACCTTTTCTTGCTTAGTTTTGACCAGAAAAAACTACACTTAGGAGGAATAGCCTTTGATATGCAGGAGCTTTATCTTATGCCGTTTATCCTCATGTTGCTATTCTTGGGAATTTTTGCCGTAACTGCTGTTGGTGGTAGAGCTTGGTGTGGATGGGCTTGTCCTCAGACTATTTTTAGAGTAATTTATAGAGATGGGATAGAAACAAAACTTCTAGGATTGCGTAAGCGTATTAAAAATAAGCAACAAAAGCCTGATATGTCTAAGACAGAGAACCAAATTAAAAAAATTATTGCTATTTTGCTTTGGTCTGTATTGGCGCTGATAGCAGCGGCAGACTTTTTATGGTTTTTTGTTCCTCCTGAAGATTTTTTTAAATATATATCTAATCCTTCTGAACATATGATGTTGGTAGGTATTCTTCTTGGTATTGCAGCATTTATTGTTATTGATGTTGTTTTTATAAAAGAGGATTTTTGTATCTATATATGCCCTTATAGTCGAGTACAGTCTGTACTCTATGATGACGAAACGATTATGGCAGTCTATGATCCTATCCGTGGTGGTGATATTTATCAGGGGCATGGATATGATAGAGAGAAGAAGTATGATAAAACAAAAGAACTTTTAGCAGTTGAGCCAAATGCTGAGTGTACGACATGTGAAAGTTGTGTGACTGTCTGTCCTACACACATTGATATTCGTAAAGGGTTACAGCTTGAATGTATAAACTGTCTTGAGTGTGTGGACGCTTGTACGACTGTTATGGGTGCATTGGGTAAACCAAGTTTAGTACGCTGGTCTAGTGAAAAAGAGGCTCTTAGGCATGAAGGAAAAACAAACTATTTCAGACCAAAGATTGTTGCTTACTTTACCGTATTGGCTATCGTACTGGTAGCACTTTTTGCGATGGGGAGTACAAAAGAGCATATGCTACTCAATGTGAACAAGAATACAAGACTCTATAAAGTACTTGATGGCGGCGTGGTGCAAAATGACTATCTGTTCTTATTTCAAAATACAGACAGTAAAGAGCATACATATTATTTTGAGATTGTAGATAATGATAAGATAGAGATAATCAGACCAAAAGAGTCATTTAGTATTGCTGCGGGCAAAAAGAGAAAAAAAGTAGTTATCTTGCAAACTAAAGAGAAGTTAGCGAATGATGCCAGAAAAGATGTGCCGATTCCTGTGACTATTAGAGCATATGCTCTAGATGATAAAGAGAAAATTGTTGTAGATAGACATACAGTATTTGTTTACCCTCGTTCAGATTTGATTAAGAAGTAAGGGAAAAAAGTATGAAAATGGAAAATTTAGAACCAACATTAGATACGATAGAAGATTATAATGGCAAAGAGAGCAAAGAAAAAAGAATGACTATCTGGATAGTGATTCTTTCTGGGCTTCTTATCGGTGCTGTATATACTATCATTAGTGCAAATTCAAGTGTATCTGATGAACTTGATGTCTCTCATAATGCGGGTATGCTCAAACATTAATTGACACAAAGGAAGAGAGCATGATAAGAATTAAAATTCAATACAAACGAGGTTCTAAATGCTGAGTTGTACAAAAGTTTTAGTATTGGGCGGTGGTTTTGCCGGCGTAGAAGCAGCTATATACCTCAGGAAACAAGAAATTGAAGTTACGCTTGTGAGTGATAGAGACTATTTCTATATTTATCCTACCTCTATCTGGATTCCTACAGGGGAAGTAACGAAAGATGATGTATCTGTACCTTTGGATAAGCTGGCTTTTGCACATGGGTTTAAGGTGATCATTGATTCTGTAACGAAAATAGAAGCCAAAGAAAAAAAGGTTACTCTGGAGAGTGGCCGCATCTTAGATGAATACGACTATATTGTTGTGGCACTTGGACAAGATAAAATGCAACATAAAGGGATGGAGCACACCCTCTCTATCTGTGGGAAACCAGAGGAAGCAACAGAGCTTTATAAACGTTTAGATGCATTGGTGCTTAAAGGTTCTGGAAAAATTGCTATGGGTTTTGGTGGAAACCCCAAAGATGCTTCAGCCGTGCGTGGTGGTCCTGCTTTTGAAGTACTTTTTAATGTAAATACTTACTTAAAAAGAAAAGAGATACGAGAGAATTTTGAACTTACATTCTTTGCTCCTATGGAAAAACCAGGCATGAAGATGGGTGAAAAAGCACTCGTGATGATGAATAAAATGTTTAAGATGACAAATATAAATCAAAAAGTTGGTTCCAAAATAACTTCGTTTGATGAAGATGGAATTAATTTTGAAGATGGGACAAAAATAGAGTCTGACCTTACCATGTTTATCTCAGCAGGTACAGGGCATGGTATTGTCTCTAAATCTGGCTTGCCTTTGAGCGAGGCAGGGTTTGTTGTGACAAATGAATATAATGAAGTAGAAGGCTTTGAGGGCATTTATGCTATTGGTGATTCTGTGGCACTTATGGGTCCAGATTGGAAAGCGAAGCAGGGTCATGTTGCTGAGGTAATGGCTAAAAATGTGGCATATAACATATTTCAACATGCCCAGAGAATCGACTCAAAAAAGAGTTACATGGGACATCTTAATATCTTATGTATAATGGACACTGGAAATGGTGCAGCATTTGTCTATAGAGATGATAAGAGAGGGAAGATGATTCCTCTACCTATTGTAGGACATTGGATGAAAAAAGGTTGGGGTTGGTATTGTAAAAACTCTAAGCTTGGCAAAATACCTAGAATTCCTAGTATATAGTGCTTAAATTTATAACCAATAAAGAGATAACTTACAAATGAAACAAATAACTGTTATGGAAAAATATCCGGTATTTACTATTGAGGTATTTAATAATGAGACAACATATAAAAGTGTAGATGAAATTATAAATTATTTAAAGCAGGAGATAGTAGCACATCCTATCGCTGTGTATATTGGAGAGTTTGACCATTATACTCATACTAGAAATCTTGAGGCAGGGAAAATTTCAGAAGACATTAAAGATGCCAAAAATATTATATGTTGTTTTGGAAAAGTATTGCCCAACCCAGAAGTACTGGCTGTAAGACCTAGATCCATAGGGATAGCACAGATGCCTGACAGGTTTGTAATAAGTTTTTTAGAGGCACCAAATCCTGAGGCAAATGCCACAATGGAAAAATGGTCTAAAGCCATCGTAAATATTTAGTGCTACTATAAGTTACAAAGTAACAGCAAATTTTAAAAATATTTTAATTAAGACTATTTTTATCTGATTTGAGATATAATTCATCTATCAAAATTATTTAAAGGATATTAAATGGCAACAGTAACATTTAAAAATGACATCGTATGTAACCTAGCAGGTACAGAAATTAACGTAGGTGATACAGCTCCAGTAGTAACAGTAGTAAACTGTGACCCAATGCTTCAAGATGAGCAAATTGGTGGAGAAGGTAAAGTTCAATTGGTAGTTGCAGTGCCATCATTAGATACAGGTACATGTGATGCAGAGACTAGAAGATTTAATACAGAAGCGGCATCTCTTGACGGTATAGAAGTAATCACAGTATCTTTGGATTTACCATTTGCAGCAGCTAGATGGTGTGGTGCAGCTGGAATTGATAACATCAAAGTATGTTCTGATTTCAGAAACAAAGACTTCGTTAACGCTTATGGTGTTTTATTGGCTGATGGTCCTTTAGCTGGTATATCTGCTAGAGTTATTTTTGTAATTGGCAAAGATGGAAAAATTACTTATAAACAAGTTGTTCCAGAAATCACAGAAGAGCCTAACTATGAAGAAGCTCTTGCAGCAGCAAAAGCAGCACTATAGTCACAAATTCAAAGTCTAAAAAGACTTTGAACTAAACCTTTTTTAACCCTAACTACTTTTATCCTACTATATCTTTACCTTTTCTTCCATTTTTGTTACAATCTTATTATGTTTATATACGATAAAATTATTTTATATATTATTATGATTTTTCTCTTTGTTGGTTGCAGTAAACCTACTAAAGTGCAGGAGAGTCAATATTATAGTTTAGATGAGTGCAAAAAAGAGCTATTGAATGCAGATGACTATATAGAAAAGGGAAGCATAGATTTTATTATAGTTGAGAAAAAAGAGCGCAAAATGTATCTGTATAAAGACAATAAAATACAAAATATTCTCCCCATTTCTTTAGGAAAAAACTCTATAGGGCATAAAGAGCAAAAAGGCGATTATAGAACTCCAGAAGGAACATTTTGGCTTCATCGCAAACTCTGTTCCCCAAAATATTATCGCTCACTTTGTATTTCATATCCGAGTACGGAGGATGTAAAAATAGCCAATAAGAAGGGTCTTGATCCTGGAGGAGATATCACTATTCACGCACAACCAAAGTGGAATGCTAATGGAGAGGGAGATCAATATACTCTTTCCCGTAATTGGACAAGAGGTTGTATGGCAGTAACAAATAGTGCAATGAATCAACTATGGTACGCTGTACGTGAAGGTGTACCAGTTATTATACGATAAAGGATAAAACTATTAGATATACACAAAAGCAGATAGATAAATTTAATCGCCAAAAGTATATTGCCCAATTAGAAAAAATAGGCACAAATCTTTTTCGTATGTTTCGAGATAATTACGTCTCTTCTCATAGTTTTATGGTAAAATTTAAACAGCTTAAAGCAAAACTTGACGAGAGAACAGAGGTGCATCTTGACTCAGAGTATCATCGGGAACTTAAAGAGTATATAGAGAGAGTGTATCAGCAAACATGTTTGGCAGACTTTTTTTCCGATAAGACTCTTGATGACATGAGAGATGCAGAGATGACTAATCTTAATCGTTTGCAAAAATTAAAAAATGCTATATCGTACAAAAAAGATAAACATAAGTTGCAGCATGAAAATGAAGATTGGGGTTAAAAAATTAAAAGACAGGAGAAGAAGATGAGATTTAAAGTTTTACTGCTTGGGATAGGGTTAATATTGTTTATGTCTGGGTGTGAGAAAAAGCCTACATATGGTAAATTAGATAAAACACCTTATAAAGTCAGAGAGTGCATTAAGGAACTATCAAGAGGAGCAGAGATTGACCATGGTAACAAAATAGATAAAATTGTAGTTTATAAATCAAAAAGAAAAATGTACACATATAAAAATGGTAAATTAATAGATGAATTTCGTATCTCTTTGGGAAAAAATGGAGATAAAGGAGATAAAGTACAAGCGGGTGACTACAGAACACCCGAAGGCACTTACGCGATAGTAAGAAAAAAGTGTGACTCAAGACTCTATAAATCTTTAATGATATCCTATCCTAATGCATCAGATATGGCTAGAGCTTCTGCACGAGGAGTTAACCCTGGAGGTTATATAACTATTCATGGGCAACCAAAGTGGAATGCAGATGGGCGTGGTGACAACTATACGCTGGCAAATGACTGGACCGAAGGTTGTATGGCAATACCTAATGCGGCGATAGACAAGCTTTGGAGTGCAGTTCAAAATGGCATAAAAATAGAGATTCACGCATAAATTAAATTTTTTCTAGAATTTCTCTATAAATTGATGTAAATTATACTATCATATGTAAAATAATATTTTTAGAGGGAGACTAAATGAAGAAAATTGTTGTAACGGTATCTATGTTATGTTCTGTTATGTTTTTGATGGCTGGAGGAGATTTGTATCCGAGTATGTCTAGTGCAGCAGAGATAACAAATGAAAACTGCAAGACCAATAAGGTATATGCGGAAAGAAGTACACACCTTATGTGGCAAGATGAAGCATATGTAGATGCAGAAGATGGCGCGTATAAACGAGAGCACTCGGTAGGTAAATCTGCAAAGCAAATTATGCTGTGAACTATTGTCGTAATTTGAACTATATGGGGTTTGCTGACTGGAGACTGCCTACTTCAGATGAGTTACAAGCAATACATAGAGTGCCAGGACAAAGGTTTGCTTACTTTAGAGATGGAGATTTTTGGACATCTACCTTGGCATCATCTGGTAAAAATTATGTAGTTTTTCCAGCTGATGCATATCGATATGAGCGCCTAGTTGGACAGTCTAACTACATTAGATGTGTTCGTTGCTATGACACCCCAGAGTTAAAAGAGTTGCAAGGATGCAAGAAGACTAGGGCACTAGAATCTTGTCACAGCAGAAAAATTTAGTATACTATTTTATAATATAGTTGCATGATAGTGATAGAACTTTAGAGGATTTTAATTTCCTCTTGTAGTTCTATGCAAAACTCGTTAAAAACTCTTTTTTTGGCTAAATCAATTAGGTACTTAGCATCTTCAAATGTTCCACTGCCTAAATTTACCAAAAAATTTGCATGAATTCCACTCCACTCCATATCACCTTTTTTATGACCTTTTAATCCTATTGCCTCTATAAGTCGACCAGCATAATCATCTTTCGGATTTTTAAAAACAGAACCGGCACTTGGGTTAAGAGGCTGATTGGAGCGTAAATTAAGTAGTTCATCAAGCAAAGACTGGTTAAAATCTTTTTTGACTTTAAATTGTGCATGGGTAGCAATACCATTTAATTTTGCAAAACGATAGCCATGCTCTATCTCTTTAGCTAAGATCCACTCTCCGTCTATTTTAATGGAATGCAAGATATTAAATATCTCATACTCTTTTACTCCAGCATTCATTGCCAACATCCCACCCAGAGTCCCTGGAAGTTTAGAGCAAAATTCAAAACCTGATATGTTATATTTTTTAGCATATGATACTATGCGACCTGTAGGCATAGCAGCACCTATGGTAAGTACGCCATCTTTTTGCTCTATGGTTGCAAAATCTTTACTTAACATCATAAGAGGCGGAGGAGTTGGTGAGATTAAAAGGTTGTTTGCTCCCCCGATGAGGTATCTATCTGTAGGTATTTTATCACCATTTTCTATCATAAGCACTTCTGTGGGTTGTCCTATTTTGATGCTTGAGTATTTGGAGAAGTCTATAGTTTTTAAAAACATCTAGCTATTCCGCAATGCTTCATACTCTTTAGGTATCAGATAATCTTCTGTTTTTATATGCATATCCCACATTTTATGCTTAAAACCTATCTCATAAAGTGTGTCTAGTGCTTTGAGTTGTAGTTCTGAGAGTTCAACGGACTCATCTGAGGCATACATGTCTAGATATTTTTTTAACATATCAGAGGAGATACGTACAAGATTATCTTCCTCAAGTTTGGCGCAGAGTTCCTCTTTTCTATCATTGGCCACTTTAACACCATTTATGAGAATATTCTCTATATCTATAGCACGGTTAAGAGGTAAACTTCTTCGTACGGCCATGCCACCTAAAGGCAAAGGCAGTCCTTTGCCTGCTAACTCCACCCAAATGTCCCAAACTTCTTTTTCTACCTCTAAACTTTCGTCAAAATCTAAGATGGACTCATGTATGAGAACACCTGCATCAACCTTACCTGAAACAACGGCTTCTTCTATCTCAAGAAAATCCATATATATTGGTCTTGCATCTGGGTAGTAAATCCTAAAAAGCATTGCATTGGTTGTATATTTTCCAGAAAGAGCTACCTTAAAATTGCGCTTGAGTTTTTTATCTTTACGGCGTATGAGTTTTGGACCATACCCTTCACCAAAACTGACAGCAGTGCGAAGCAGTGCGTACTCTTCCTTGATGAGCGGGTACATACCAAAAGAGATGGCAGAGACATCATAAGTACCTTTAAGTGCCTCCACATTAAGCGTTTCTATGTCTAGTCCGATATTTTCAAACTCATAACCTTTGGTATCTACCCAACCAAATTTAATGGCATAGTACATAAATATATCATCAGCATCTGGGGAATGGGCTAGTTGGATAGTTTTTGGCATAGTAACTCTTTATATTTTATTGTTTGTGTATTTTATCATAAGGTGCTAAAAAAAGAAATTTTCTAAAAAATATGTCAATTTGACATATTTTTGCCTCTTTTTCTCAAAATACATTAGAATGGTACAGAAGTTAAATTATGCGAGAGGTTTTCATAGCCCTATTACATGATTTGAGTTAAAATTCAATATTAAGGTTAAGGATATGACAATGGCAATGGATGCGCAAAAACAAAAAGCACTGGATATGGCGATAAAACAGATAGACAAAACATTTGGCAAAGGTACTCTTATGAGATTGGGAGATAAAGCATTTGAGCCTATAGAATCTATCTCTACGGGATCATTAGGACTTGACATGGCACTAGGGATTGGTGGCATTCCTCAAGGGCGTATTGTTGAGATCTATGGACCAGAGTCATCTGGTAAGACAACCTTGGCACTACAAACTATTGCTTCTGCACAGAAAAAAGAGATGGTATGTGCATTTATCGATGCAGAGCATGCTCTTGATGTAGTATATGCCAAAAACTTGGGAGTCGATACGGACAATCTTTTAGTTTCTCAACCAGACTTTGGAGAACAGGCACTGGACGTACTTGAGACGTTAGCACGTTCTGGGGCAGTTGATCTCATAGTGGTTGACTCTGTAGCAGCACTTACGCCAAAGGCAGAAATAGAAGGTGACATGGGAGATGTCCATGTAGGGCTTCAAGCAAGACTCATGTCTCAAGCACTTCGTAAGTTGACAGCCATTTTACACAAAACTAACACAACCGTGATTTTCATCAATCAAATCCGTATGAAGATTGGTATGATGGGGTATGGTTCGCCAGAGACAACTACTGGTGGGAATGCATTGAAGTTTTACTGTTCAGTGAGAATTGATGTACGTCGTATTGCTACACTTAAGCAAGGTGAATCTTCTATCGGTAACCGTGTGAAAGCGAAGGTTGTGAAAAACAAAGTAGCTCCACCTTTTAGACAAGCAGAGTTTGATATTATGTTTGGCGAGGGCATCTCTTTTGTAGGCGAGCTTATAGACTATGGGGTAAAAATGGATATTATTGATAAATCAGGAGCTTGGTTTAGTTACGGTAGTGAAAAACTAGGACAAGGTAAAGAGAATTCAAAAATTACCATCAAAGAAAATCCAAAGATGATGGCAGAGATAGAAGCAAAAATAAAAGAAGCCCTTGGTTTTGGGGACAGCTTAACTGTTGATGAGGATGAGATGCAAGAGGGTTAAATATATCTAACCCTTTTTATATATCCTCATGTATCTATTAAGTGTTTTGTACTTTTAAGCTTATGTGCAATAATAAAAAATATAGGTAACAATGCACGAGTTGTCAAGCTAAAATTTGATAAAATAATTAGAATAAAGTTTTGGCAAATAGTATAAATATAAGACTTTATTTTTCATAAGACATAGATATTTACAAAAAGGGAAATAGATGATTTTTATCGATGAAATTATAGCTGATGAGGTGATGGATAGTCGAGGAAACCCAACAGTACGGGCAACAGTTAGTTTAAGTGATGGTTCTACGGCTAGTGCCATTGTGCCAAGTGGTGCAAGTACTGGCAAGCGTGAAGCACTTGAACTTCGTGATGGCGGTGATAGGTATATGGGAAAAGGTGTGCTTCAAGCTTGTGAAAATGTGAATGGCTCTATCTGTGATGCATTGGTAGGGCTTAGTCCTTTTAATCAAGCGGAGATAGACCTTACCATGAAAGAAGTAGATGGTACTGAAAACTATGGCAACTTAGGCGCTAATGCTGTTCTTGGTGTGTCAATGGCTATTGCTCGTGTAGCAGCAGTAAGTATGAAAATGCCACTATATCGTTATCTTGGTGGTGCAAATGCAGTTGTAATGCCAGTACCGATGATAAATATTATTAATGGTGGAGAACATGCAAATAACTCTGTAGATTTTCAAGAATTTATGATTGTACCGGTAGGATTTGATAAGTTTTCTGAAGGCTTAAGAGCCTGTGCTGAAGTCTATCAAAATCTTAAAAAGGTTATCAATGATATGGGAGAGAGTACCGCTGTAGGGGACGAAGGTGGATTTGCACCAAACCTTAAAAGCAATGAAGAGCCTATCCAAGTTATTATCAAAGCCATTGAAAAAGCTGGCTATAACCCAGGCGAAGAGATTGCCATTGCTCTTGATGTTGCTGCTAGTGAATTGAGAAATGATGAAGGACTATATGTACTTAAGTCTGAAAACAGAGAAATTACTTCTTCGGAACTTATTTCGTATTATGCTGATTTATGTGCAAAATATCCTATCGTTTCTATTGAAGATGGTTTAGACGAAGATGATTGGACAGGGTGGAAAGAGCTTACAGAAGTTCTTGGAGACAAAGTCCAACTAGTTGGTGATGATCTCTTTGTAACCAATGTAAACATTTTGGCAGAGGGAATAGAAAAAGATATTGCAAACTCTATTTTGATTAAGCCAAACCAGATAGGAACTATTTCTGAAACAATGCAAACTGTAAGACTTGCCCAAAGAAATGGATACAATTGTGTCATGTCTCATCGTTCTGGTGAGAGTGAAGATACTTTCATAGCCGATTTTGCTGTTGCCTTGAATACAGGACAGATTAAAACAGGTTCAACGGCAAGATCTGATAGAGTTGCCAAATACAACAGACTGCTTGAAATTGAAGCAGAGTTGGGACAGTTTGAGTATTTGGGCTCAACACTTTTTAAAAAATAGCAATAGAGATAAAATTTGACCAATAGAAAGAATATAGAAGCCATTGCCGGATTGTCGCTAAAAGCATTTTTGGCAACACTAATTGGTATTTTGCTTTTTGGTATTTATATAGGTATTTTAATTTATGGAGAGAATTCACTTACTGTTTTAAATCACCTCAAAGAGAAAAAGAGAACATTGGTGCAGGAAGAAAAAATAGTTAAATATGAAAATCAAAAACTTCAAAAAGAGTATTTTGAATTAAAAGAACTATTACCAAGCGAGCAGAAAGAGGATTAACTATTTTTCCTCTTGGAGTGTAACATCTTAATAATAACCATAGAGATTAAAATTTCAAAAATACTTGCTAAAATAAGCTGATAATAACTTAATAAATTTATTAGTTTTGTTTCATATCCAATGGTAGCAACTGCTACCAGAAGTGTTAATGGCATAGAGAGAGATAAGGCTATGAGCAGACTATCTTTAAGTCCACTAATACTTTTTAAAACTACAGAAGCCACAATCCTTGATAGTAACATTAAAAAAGTAATAAGAAGGGCACCAGAAACAACTCCTTCTATGGCAAGAGACTTAAGGTCAAATGATGCACCAACATGTATAAAAAATAGAGGAACTAAAAAGCCAAACCCCAGACTTGACATCTTTTCTTCCAGCTTTTTTTCATGATGAAAGAATGCAGATATTGCCACGCCAGCTATAAATGCACCCAAGGCAAGCTCAAGCTCCAGAGAGAGCATTACTGCTATTAATATGAAAAAGAGTGCCATTGCAAGACGGATGTCTTGATCCGAAGTATCAAACTTTGGAACTAAAATCTTTTTAAATTCAGGGAACCACCAGAAGGTAAGACGTAGTACCTTGTAGAGTATATAGACAGAAATAATAAAAAGAACAAGATATCCTATTTTTATAACAAGTTCTAGGTTTATACCTGTGCTACTTGCAGCATCAAATATGGTAAGTACAGCAATGCTGATTACTTCTCCCAAAATACCGGCTACAAAAGCTAAGCGTATCCATGGTTGCTCTTTACCGTATGTTTTAGTTAAGGAAGCGAGTAAGCCTATAGAGATAAGGGGCATTGAAATAATAGTAATAATGCTAAGGTGAAACAGTAGCCCAGATATTATGGAAAATGAGACCATAATAACTAAAAATAGTATAGATTTTTGAATTACTATTTTTGGACTTTTTGCTAGTCGTTTTAAATCTACTTCCATTCCCGCTAAAAACATAAGATACAGGAAGCCTACTACGGCAATAAGATTGAAGTATTCATTGTGCTCAATAAATCCTATGTATGCAAAAAGAGAACCCAATATAATCTCTACAGGAGGAGTAGGAATACGAATAATTTTTGCAACAAAAGGACTACCCCATATAAGCAAAGAGAGAGTAAGGATAAGGGTAATATTAGTGTGTATCACAACTACTTGCCACTTCATACCCTAATTTTTCTAACATTGCTCTATCTGTTATTGGTGTAACTCCTTGGGTGGTAAGGTAGTTTCCAATAACTATGGCATTTGCACCTGCCTCAAACATTTTGTCTTCTTGCCCGCTGAAAAGGAGCTCTCTGCCTCCAGCAACCATAAGTAGCCTCTCTTCACCTAAAAGAGTTGATGCCTTGTTGATAATAGCCAATGCCTCATTTAGCTCAATATTTCTTGTTTTAATAGGTAGTGCAGGATTTGGATGGTAGAAATTAAGAGGAGTTGATTCTGGCTGTAGTGAAGCTATAGCGTGGAGTAAATCATCTCTATCTTTATCTGTTTCTCCCATACCGAAAATACCACCACTACAGAGTGACAATCCCACAGATTTTATGTTTTCACATGTAGTGTATCTTTCATCCCAAGAGTGTGTTTGACAAATCTCTACATAGTATCGTTGGGAAGTTTCAAGATTATGGTTATAACTATCTATGCCACTCTTTTTCAGATAAGTAAGCTGTTCTTTATCGGCTGTGCCATTACAAGCAATGAGATGTAGCTCTCCTACTTCAGCTTTAATGGCTTTTGCCGCACGCGCTACAAAATCTACTTTTTTGTCATCAAGTCCCTTGCCCGCAGTAACAAGACAGTATCCCAATGCACCACTCTTCTCCGCTAATTTTGCTTCTTCAACAATCTGACTAATTTTTTTATAGTTATACCTCTCTATATCGGCATGATATCTTACGCTTTGGGTACAGAATTTACAATCCTCTTGGCATGTTCCACTTAGTATATTGTTGATAGCGCATAAAAATATTTGTTTAGAATCCATAATTTAATTTACTTTACCTCTTCTTTGTGTTTGCACTTAAAGCACTCATAAATCTCTTTCCCTCTTAGGGTTTTTTTGCCCATAGCATAATCACACTCTGGACATTTTTTATCTACAGGTTCAAAGTTAGCAATAAATTTACATTTAGGATAATTTATACAACCAAAGAATTTTCCTCTGCGTCCCTCTCTCTCTTGAAGCTTTCCTCCACATTCAGGACAAGGTGTTTCAAGTTCTTTTGTTGGAGTGAGTGATTTGGCATTTTTACATTTAGGATAAGCAGAACAGGCAAGAAATTTTCCTCTTTTTGAGTTTTTAATAACCATAGGTGAGCCACATTTTTCACACTTTTCATCTGTCTCTTCTGGTCCTTCTACTTCTGTTCCATCTATATTTTTAGTATATTTACATTTAGGAAAATTACTGCATGCAATGAATTCACCGTAACGACCTTTACGCAAAAGAAGTTCAGATTGACATTTGGGACAGTTTTCTCCTGTAGGAATAGCTATCTTTAAGCTCTTGATATTCTTTTTTCCCTCTTCAATCTTTTGAATAAAAGGTGTATAAAACTCTTTAAGGATAGTTTGCCAATTTGTATTTCCTCCTGCTACTTCATCTAGTTTCTCTTCCATATTTGCAGTAAAACCGCTATCTACTATTTCAGGGAAGTGTGTTTCTAACATTTCAGTTACAGTGAAAGCTATTTCAGTAGGGTGTATACGTTTTTTTTCTAACTCAATATATTTTCGTGTTTGCAAGGTGGTTACTGTAGGAGCATATGTGCTTGGACGACCGATACCCAGTGATTCCAATTTCTTAATAAGACTTGCCTCATTGTATCTTGCAGGAGGCTCCGTAAAATGTTGCTCTTGCTTGATGTCGTCTAAACTTGCTGTTTGACCTTTCTTTAGGTCCGGTAAAAGTTTATCTTTGTCACCATACCCTGTTACTTTGTAAAAACCATCAAAAAGAAGTTTTTTACCACTCGCCTTAAAAGTACATCTCTCTCCTTTAAAAAGGATACTTTGTGACTCCATCTCTGCCTCTGTCATTTGAGAGGCTAAGAAACGGTTGTAGATAAGACGGTAAAGCTTTAATTCATCACCCGAAAGGTAGCCAGCAGCAGATTTACTATCAAAAGTTACTATTGTTGGACGAATCGCTTCATGTGCTTCTTGAGCTCCTTTTGACTTTGTGGCATAATTTTTTGCTTTAGCAGGCAAATATTTACCCCCATAAGTAGACTCAATATACTCTCTAGCACTTTGAACAGCCTCTTTGGAAAGGTTAAGGCTGTCAGTTCTCATATAGGTAATAACTCCCATCGTCCCCTTATCTGTCTTTACGCCTTCATAAAGTTTTTGCGCAATCATCATAGTTTTTCTAGGAGAAAATCCAAGTTGTGTGGAAGCTGCCTGCTGAAGAGTTGATGTCATAAATGGTGGAGGGGCTTTAGTCTTTCTCTTTGTCTTGCTAATGGAGTCAACTATGAAAGATTCTTCTTTAGCAGAAGAGGTAATCTCTGTCGCATCAGCTTGGGTTTTTATGGTAAGTTTTTCTATCTTTAAGCCATTGTAATCATAAATAGAAGCTTCAATATCTTTTTCAAAAAGTCCGTCTATAGTCCAAAACTCTTCCGGCACAAAAGCTTTAATCTCGCGCTCTCTTTCAATAACTATTTTAAGTGTAGAGCTCTGTACTCTGCCTGCGCTTAATCCCTTTTGTATTTTGTTTGCAAGAAGAGGAGAGAGTTTGTACCCAACTATGCGGTCAAGTAGTCTTCTAGTCTGTTGCGCATTAACACTATCCATGTCTAGTTTTCGAGGGTTTTCTAGTGCATTTTGAATGGCAGATTTTGTAATTTCATGAAACACAATACGAGGGAGTTCAGAAGGCTCTTTATCTATAGCTTTAGCTATGTGATACCCTATGGCTTCTCCCTCTCTATCTTCATCGGTTGCTATAAAGACTTGATCTGCTTCTTTGGCAAGTTTCTTCAACTCTTTTACAATAGGAT
The DNA here is from genome assembly GCA_030622375.1 of Sulfurovum sp. Lineage (GTDB taxonomy): Bacteria > Campylobacterota > Campylobacteria > Campylobacterales > Sulfurovaceae > Sulfurovum. The sequence goes on along the minus strand of JAUXGC010000003.1, from coordinate 2,462 downwards.
TTACATCTCTAGGTATAGAGTACTTAGGAATAAGCTCTCCGGTTTCTTCATCTAAAGTTATACCAAACGTACTCTTTGGAAGATCACGAATATGTCCTTTTGAGGCAATAACTTTATACTCTTTACCCAAAAAATTGGTAATGGTGCGTGCTTTAGCTGGTGATTCGACTATGATTAAGTTCTTCATTTGTTGATACTTGTCCTTAATATCTTTCTAAATTTTACTATAGTGGTACATCTTATAGTAGTATGGATTTTTGGCATTGTAGCACAAAAGATAGTAAAAGAGTATAAATTAATTTTGTTTTGAGTTGTAAAAAGAGAGAAGTAAACAGACTATGCGGCACCATGTGCCACATAATACTAAGCCAATTCAGGGATACGAATCGCTTGACCTGGATAGATAAGGTCTGCATCCTTGATGACTTCAAGATTTGCCTCTACAATAAGAGGGTATTTACTACCATCTTTGTAGAAATCTTCTGAGATACCCCAAAGTGTATCACCTTTTTGAATAGTATAAAATACAGGCTCAAACTCACTTGTGTTTTCGGAAGAGATTTGCTCTAGCGTTACTAGTTGATCTGCATTCACTTGAGAGATGCCCTCTACATTGCCTGCAATAAGTACAGCTTTCTCCTTGGTTGCCAAATCTGTAGCAACACCACCTAAGGCAACAGAATCACCATCTACCTCTACAACAAGACCTTGTACTGGAAGTTCAGTAAAACTCTCTTCTATTTCAGCCTTGATTGCTGCACCATCATCACCTTTGCCAAGTATTTTTTTACCAGCACTACTTAAAAAATCGAAAAAACCCATTATATTATCCTTCTTTGTTAATGTATGTATATGTTTATACAGTTTTATTATACTGTGATACATTAACAGCTTGTTAATCAATTAATAAAAAGCAAGACCAACTCTATTTTAAAATTCTAGGAAGTGTAATGCCTCTTTGGTTCTGATATTTACCTTTTCTGTCACTGTAAGTAGTTTCGCACTGCTCATCACCTTGGAAAAAGAGTACTTGGGCTATGCCCTCGTTTGCATAAATTTTAGCAGGAAGTGGAGTTGTATTTGATATCTCTATAGTTATATGCCCCTCAAAGCCTGGTTCAAAAGGAGTAACATTAACGATGATACCACAACGTGCATAGGTACTTTTGCCCAAACATATGGCCAGTGTATCGCTTGGCATTTTAAAATACTCTATGGTTCTAGCAAGTGCAAAAGAGTTAGGAGGCACTATGCAGACATCACCTTTAAAATCTACCACATTATTGTGATTAAAGTCTTTCGGGTCAACTATTGCTGCATTTATATTTGTAAAGATTTTAAACTCATCAGATACACGAATATCATATCCGTAAGAGCTAAGCCCATAGCTTACGACACCTTCTCCAACAAGTCCTTCACAAAAAGGGGTAATCATCTCTTCTTTGGTTGATTTTTCACGTATCCATCTGTCGGATTTTAGTCCCATTGTTTTCCTTTATTGTCTGTAATTTTTATAATATTTAGTATTTTATATAGCTTATCTAAAAACTTGAATATCTGCGTCAGTTTTCATTTTTTCAAAGTAATCTTTAAGTGCCTTGCCCTGTTGTTGCTGTTTCCATTGAGCAGTTACTATGTCTCTAGAGGATTCAAAAGGCATAATAGCTTTACCTTGTTTGGATTTTACTTTAAATACTACAAAGTTTTCACCGGTATTAAAAACACGAGTATATGCACCATTTTTAGTTCGCAACAATATGGACAGCATTGTAGAAGACATTCCTTTGGTCTTTTTTGTGTCCAAACGACTTTTGATGCCTTTTGTACTTTTTGTGCGCAAGAAGTTTTTCATTGTTTTTTCATCGTTTGTTGAATATTCTACCACACTAATAGTTGATGGTACAGTAAACTCTTTTTTATGACTATTATAGAAAATTTTTAGTTCATCATCACTAGGGGAAGGAAGAGTCTTTAGTATTGTTTCTTTGTAAAATTTATCTTTTTTCATTGCTTCTCTAACTATGGATCTATACTTGGTCCAAGTTGTCCCACTCTGCTCTAGCATTTTCACCATTTTTTTTATAGATACATTATTTTGGAGAGCAATATTGGCTATTTTTGTATCTATTTCATATTCTGGGATAACAATATCTTTCATAGCGGACTGCTGAAGCCTGTCTTGTATAAGTATATCAATAGCTCTCTCTTTCGAAATGTTTAATTGGTTCTGTACGGCATATATCTCAGCAGTAGTTACCGCCTCGCCTTCAACAACAAGGGCAATACCGTCAATCATCTTGGCTTGAGAGAGTGTTAGTAGCGTGATGAATCCAAGTAGGATTAGTTTTTTCATGAATATTTTCCAATATAGTATTAAATTTGTAAGAATTATAGCATAACTGAGTAAATTTCATATAAGTATAGAAGCACATGAAGGTAAGAGTTTGGATATAATCTAATAG
>JAUXGC010000181.1 GCA_030622375.1 Sulfurovum sp. | reverse complement strand
TCCGCAGAGTGTACGGTTTGAAGTATCTCTTTAGAGACCCAGATGGGGGATTTTTCCAATAGTTTATGCTGAAGTGGCTCTATAGCTTTATTGATAGCCATAAGCCGTTGTGCTGACTCTGGATGAGCCATACCGGTATCATGTTCAAGATAGATGTCATCTGTAATATATGCTACTTTCAGTTTGTCTGCTTTAAAGGGATTTCTATTACATAGTTCGGATCTATATTATAGCTTCTTTTTCAGTACCTCTATCTCTTCACGTAAAAGTTTTACCTCTTTTTGCAATTCTTTAACTATGTTCTTAAGTGTTAACTCTTCTTTCTCTTCTATGGGTACAATACTATCTACAATCTCTTTTTCTATAACTTCATCAAGTAAAATATAAGTAATTTCTTTCCCGTTCTCTTCCGCGATCTCTATTTTTAATTTACCCGACTTTACCATCTTCATTACATTGAAAATACTCAATTTATGTTTGACAGCATAAGCTTTAATAGTTATTTTTTGCATTTTTATCCCTTTTCCTATTCTTCTTTAAAATTATACCTCAAATACACAATTGCTTAACATTTATTTGTTATAATTCATAAAATTATCCAAAGGACTTTTATGAAACATAATAAACTTAACCCCTTAGCACTTATTGCTTCTCTTGTATTACTTTTAAGTAGTTACTCTATGGCAGAACCCGCAGCTGTCATTGACGCAAAAGCAAATGAAGCTATTAAACAATTTTACAAAGAGGTAAAAGGTAGTGAGAAATTTCTATCATCTGTTAAAGGTTATCTCGTTTTCCCTTCTGTTACTAAAGCTGGATTTGTTGTAGGTGGAAAATACGGAGAAGGTGTATTGCGTATAGATGGTCAAACAAAAGGTTATTATAGTCTTGCAGCAGGCTCTGTTGGATTTCAAATGGGACTTCAACAAAATTCTTATGTCGTCGCATTTGTTTCACAAACAGCTTTAGACAACTTCATGAAAAGTGATGGATGGGAAGCAGGTGTAGATGGATCTGTTACTGTTGCAAAATGGGGTGTGGGAAAAGATATAACCTCTATTAGTTATGAAAACCCTATCTATGTTTTTGTTTATGGTGCAAAAGGTTTGATGTATAATCTTAACATTGAAGGTACTAAATTTACTAAGATCGACCGTTAATAAGTCATAAAAATCAAGAGAGGTTAAATATTAAATCTCTCTTATAACTACATTTCTGGCAAAGCTTTTTATCCTTGGACGCTTATGGGCAAAGCCCATCAAGCTACGCTAACACTGAGTTGCCTTCAGCAGACAGCTCACGCAACTAGTTGCATTAAGTATTAAATCTCTCTTTATAACTACACTTCTGGCAAAGCTCTTCTACCGCTTTGCCTTCTTTAAACCCTTCCAACATATTTGTTGCACGTTTACCAGATAATATCTCTTTTAAGCTCTTTTGATGCAAGTCTCCAAGTTCCATGACCCCATCACAATCCAGACAACACGGTACGACCTTTCCACTAGCAAGGATAGCAACATGTGACTGTAAACCCTGGCAAGTACCATCTCCATAGTTTTTATTGTTTAAAGACGGCCACTCAAAATAATTATCAAAATGTATGAGTATCTTAGAAGCTAAACGTATGGATCTTGGTCGTTCTTTATAAACGTTGTCTAGATCAAGTTCACTGTCAAATGCTCCTGAGAGCCTAGAAAAAAGTGTCTCATTGAATTCTCGTTCACTCATCATCTCATCTAAGTTCCATACACGAAGGTTAATGAACAGCTCTTCCTCTCGCTCTAACTTAGCATGACACAGGGAAAGTACAGGAGTGATATATTGTTCAAAAGTGATAGAAGTATCATTTTTATTAAAACTGTTGAGTGAGATATTTATCTGTTTTACACAAGGATGAAACAATGTATCATACGTATGCTTTTTGAGGAAATACCCACTGGTGGTCAGCATTGCTTTTAATCCATGTTTATGAATGATATTAAGGTAGTCTGAAAGGTTAGATAGCGTAAGTGGATCACCTACAACATGACAGGCTATCTCTTTTGTATAAGCTCTAGCCTGTATGATGACAGACTCAAAAAAGTCAAGATCCATCTGCTGAGAAGGTAACTCTTTAGTAGGACAAAAGCTGCAACTAAGTCCACAGACATTAGTCAATTCAATATATATACGGTAAAATTTCACTATGTTTCTATTTCATGCAGCTTGAAAGATCTGTAATATTTTTTGAACTTCTAATACATTGCATTCTTGATTCAAGTAAAGAGATATGTTCATCAAAATCATTTAAGACCTGCTCTTTCTCTTCACCTTTCCATTGTTCAATATTATTTTCTCTATCTTTTGTTAATTGGGATTTTAACTGCACTACATCTTCCACACAAACATTTGCCTGTATCCAATTATCTGCCTGCGCTAAACAAACACGTGCTTTTTTCATGCTTAACAAGAATTGTGGTAAAAATAGTTTTTGTTTTTCAAAAACATTTTGACCTATTTGATCTAACCATACTCTCTTTTGCTCTGGAGTAAAGTTATCTTCTTCAATCTCATTAACTGATAATTGCTTTTGCATATCTTTACCTACACTTATGAGAATTTTAGAAAATTCTTGAGGTAATTTTTTACTTTTAGTTTTACTATGTGTTTTAAAAAGTGCAAATTTTTGTATGGGGAAGTTTGGTATACTGCATTTAGCTGCTGAGGGATCTATATTAAATTGAATACTTGATGCTTTTTTCCGATAGTATGTTCCTAAAAGATAATGCTCAACAAGAAGAGGTATCCCCTTATAGATACATTTTCGTACGCCAACTCCCTCCCAGATATCACAGGTATATCCTGCTATCTCCTCTTGACCGGTTTTAAGAAGATCTTTTGTAATATATTCATGAAAATT
>JAUXGC010000146.1 GCA_030622375.1 Sulfurovum sp. | reverse complement strand
TACTTTCGAGTTTCTGTGGATAACAGATTTTCCTATGTTTGAAGTAGTTGAAGGTAGAGTCAAAGCACTTCATCATCCATTTACACAACCAAAGTCACTTGAGCATAGTGGCGACTTGGAAGAGATAGAGTCCATCGCTTATGACATTGTACTCAATGGTACGGAGCTTGGTGGTGGGTCTATACGTATCCACAAAGAAGATGTACAAGCAGAGATATTTAAACTTCTAGGCATCTCTGAAGAAGAGGCGCAAGAGAAGTTTGGCTTCTTGCTAGACGCGCTTAAATTTGGGGCGCCACCGCATGGTGGTTTTGCACTTGGACTTGACAGAATGATTATGCTTATGACTGGGTCTAGTAGTATCCGTGAAGTTATAGCATTCCCTAAAACACAAAAAGCCCAATGTCTTCTTACTCAAGCACCAAGTCCAGTGGATGCAGAACAGCTCAAAGAGTTAAGTCTTAGAATTAGACAACAAGCACCTACGGCATAATTGTAGGGTGTTGTGGGGACACAACACCCTACATAATATAAACATAAATTCTAAAGGACAAAAAATGAAAAAACTATTTCTCATAATCGGAGCACCAGGCTCTGGAAAAACAACTGATGCTAGTATGATTGCAGAGAAACACTCTGACAAAATAGTACACTACTCAACAGGCGATATGCTTCGTGAAGAGGTAGCAAGTGGAAGCCAACTAGGTCAAACTATAGAAGGTTTTATCTCCAAAGGTACATTGGTACCACTAGGGATCATTGTCAATACCATTGTCTCTGCCATTAAAAATGCTCCTGTAGACACTATCCTCATTGATGGTTACCCAAGAAGTGTTGAGCAAATGACAGCGTTTGATGAGCTTGTAGAAAAAGAGGATGACATCTCTCTTGCATCAGTTATTGAAGTGAGAGTAAGCCAAGATGTTGCTAAAGAGCGCATACTTGGTCGTGCAGCAGATGCTAAACCTGGTGAAGAGAGAAGTGACGATAGCGTAGAAGTATTTTTTGATAGAATGAAAATTTACACCGATCCATTAGCAGAGATACAAAAGTTCTATACAGATAAAAATCTTTTAAAAGTGATAGATGGTGCAAGAACTCTTGAAGAAGTTGTTGCAGATATGGAAGCATTTGTTACTAGTAAAATCTAATTTAACTACTTGACATTTCCGCACTTGTTGTGGAAATATCTGATTTACCACTAAAACTACTCATCCATATAAGCTGTAACATTATAATCGGCAACTAACCCATCTTTAGACAAACACTCTTTCTCAAAAAAATCAACAATACCTTTTCTTTGACAATGTTTTTCAAAAGCTTCCACACTAGCCCAACTTTCATTAAATACAATAGGCATACTTGTACCCTCTGCAAATTTATTTTGAATCTGTTTTGTAAGACGATATGAAAGACAACCATCTTCTCTTAATGTATCTGATTCCAACGCTTTAAGTGTTTCAAAAAGTATATCAAATTTTCCATTTTTTGGCGTAAATTGAGCTATGCAATAAAGTATTTTTGACATCTATTTCCTTTGTATAATGACTATTTTTTGACAATTATAGCATCATCTCTTCTAATGTTACTTTCACATTTTCTCCTAAAGCATCTACATCATATCCACCTTCTAAAAAGAAGACAAAAGGAACATTTGCGCACTCAAGGATTAAGCGTATTATCTTTGCGATACCTTCTGTAGTGACATTTAACTGTGCTAAAGGGTCACTTTCATGCAAATCATAACCTGCTGATACTAAGATGATGTCGGGGTTAAAGTTTTCAACATACTTCGGCAGGTCATTTTCATAGATGTCTAATACTTCATCATCTCCACCATCTGGCATCATCAAAAAATTAGCAGTAAAGCCCTCGCCTACTCCCTTTCCCTTGTGAGCTTCCATCCCTGTACCAGGATAAGCAAATGCCTGATGAGAAGAGAAGTAAAACACTGTATCGTCCTCATAAAAAGTATCTTGGGTTCCATTGCCATGATGTACATCAAAATCTATAATCATAACTTTCTCATATCCTATACTTTGTGCATATTTTGCAGAGATGGCAATGTTGTTAAACAGGCAAAATCCCATTGCTTCTGTAGGTGTAGCATGATGTCCTGGAGGGCGTACAGCACAAAAAGCTCTTTGAAACTCTCCTGCTTTTATACCGTCTATGGCTACTATCCCAGCACCTACTGCTTTAACTGCCGCTTTATAAGAATTTATACTACATATAGTATCTAAATCAATGGGTGTACCATATTCACTTGCATCTATGATATTTTGAATATGTTCTGCTGAATGAACTGCTTGAAGTATCTTTTTTGAGACCCAAATAGGAGATTTCTCAACTAACCTGTCTCTTATGGGCTCAATAGCTTGATTGATAGCGACAAGACGTTGTGCTGACTCTGGATGTGTTATGCCTGTATCGTGTTGCAGATAGACATCATCTGTTATATAAGCTACTTTCATAACTATATTATAGCCTTTTTTGTAAGTTTTCTATCTCTTCACGTAAAAATTTTACCTCTTTTTGCAATACTTTAACCATCTGATCTAGAGTTAACTCTTCTTCTTTTATGGGCACAATACTGTTTTTTATATTTTTTTCTCTATCTTCATCTATCAAAATATAGATAACTTCTCTGCCATTTTCTTGCACAGCTTCACTCTCTACTTTATCTGACTTTACCATCTTCATAACACTAAAAAGACTCAACCTATGTTTAATGGCATATAATTTAATGGTCATTTTTTTCATCTCTACCCTTTTATTGAAACTATTATACACTATTTATTTATACTTATTTGGTATAATTCTTTATATAATAAAGGACTTTCATGAAACATAACTCTCTTACCAACTCAATAATATTTATAACTCTTTTTCTAATGATTTTAAGCAGTCATTCAATAGCCAAATCTGCATCTACAATTGAATTAGAGGCAAATGAAGCCATTAAGCAGTTTGGTACAGAAGTCAAAGGCGGTGAAGCATTTCTGTCAAAAGTAAAAGCTTATCTTATTTTTCCTTCTGTTATGAAAGGTGGCTTTATTGTTGGTGGAGAGTATGGTGAAGGTGCACTTCGAATAGATGGCGAAACAAAACACTACTACAGTATGGCATCAGGCTCTATTGGGTTTCAAGCAGGTCTCCAAAAAATCTCCTACCTCATAGCTTTTGCATCTCAAGATGCATTAAATAACTTTCTTAGAAGCAATGGACAAGAAGCTACTATAGATACTGCTTTAACTGTAGCAGATTGGGGAATTGGAAGAGATATCAGCTCTATTAGTTTTGAAGAACCTATCTATGTTTTTGTTTTTGGGGCAAAAGGACTAATGGGTGGTATTTCACTTAAAGGAACAGAATTTATAAAAATCACACCTAATTAATGACTCATAGATATCTATTTCATTTTCCAAGTTTCGTAGAGATAACTTATATCCTCTTAATAAAAATATTTAAGGCTGGTAATGAAAATACTCTCTATTGGTAAAAC